>DRKG01000479.1 GCA_011051855.1 bacterium
CATCGTCGAGCGAGATCGGCAAGCGCACCTCGAACGCGCTGGTGTCGAGCACGACGGCGAGCCGCTGGCCGCGCTGCACGGTCTGGCCGATGTCGGCGTGCACGCTGCGCACGCGGCCGGCGAACGGCAGTTGCACCCGACAGCGCAGCAGGTCGTTGTTGGCCCGTTCGAGCTGCGCTTTGGCGGCCGCGACGGCCATCTTGGCATCGCGAATCTGCGGTTCGCGGAGCACCAGTGGGTCGGCCGGCTTGTCGCCTTCGAGCTTGCGCCAAGCGCGGAGCGCGGCGGCGGCTTCGGCTTCTTCCTGCTGCAGCCGTAGCTCGGCGCGCGCGACGGCCGCCTGCTGCTGGGTGACCATCAGCCGGTAGTCGCTGGCGTCGATCTCGACCAGCACGTCGTTGGGGGTGAACACACCACCGGGGCGCAGCTCGTCGTGGGTGGCGACGATGCGCCCGGAGACCTCGGCCGCGAGTTCGACCGTGCGCAACGGTTCGACCGTGCCGCGGGCGTGCACGTCCAGCCGCTCGGTCGACGGCGTCACCACCAGCGCGCGCACCAGCGGGCCGGCGTTGCTCGGCGGAATCACCACCGGCTGCGCGCGGTTGGACAGCAGCAGGAAGGCGGCGACGACGCCCGCCGCGAGCACGGTCAGCGGCAGCAGGATCTTCAGGAGGGTGCGCAGGAAGTTCATTCTTGGCCTTGTGCGGTGGGGTCGCCGTAGCCGCCGCCGAGGGCGAGCAGCAGGTCGATGCGGTTGTCGATGCGTTGCCGCCAGGCGGTGATGCGCGCTGCTTCGGCCTGGAAGGCGCGGCGCTGCCCGTCGGCGACGGCGAGGAAGTCGGCCAGGCCGAGCTGCCAGCGCTCGCGGGCGAGATCACGGGCGGCCGCGGCGTGTTCGCTGGCGCGGGCCAGGTGTTCGTGCCGTGCGGCCAGTTCGACCTCGCTCTGGAGGAGTTCTTCCACTTCGCGGAACGCGTTCAGCACCGCGTCCCCGTAGCCCGCCAACGCCTGCGCGCGCAGCGCCTGCTGGCGGGTCACCTCGGCGCGCAGCGCGCCGCTGCGGAACAGCGGCTGCAGCAGGTTGACTCCCAGGCTCCACACGCGGAAGTCGGTGTCGACGAGATCCTCGAGGTCGGTGCTCTGGGTGCCGGCGCTGCCGGTCAGCGACAGTCGCGGATAGAGCGCGGCTTCGGCGGCCGACACCCGGCAACCGGCCGCGGCTACGCGGCGTTCGGCGGCTCTGAGATCGGGGCGGCGGCGCAGTAGTTCGCCGGGCAGACCGGCGGGCACCGGCGCGAGGTCGCTCGGCAGGGCGTCGGCGATCGCGAACTCGCCGTTGGGATAGCGGCCGATCAGCACGTCGAGCTGACGCAGGATGCGCTGCAGTTGGTCTCTTCGCTGCGCCGCGCTGGCCTCGGCATTGGCGAGGTTGGTCGCGGCCTGGTGCACGTCGAGCGCCGGTCGCACGCCGTGTCGGAAGCGATCCCGCACGTCGCTGAGCGTCTGCGCGAACGCTTTGGCGGTGGCGTTCGCCAGTTCGAGCTGTAGGCGGGCTTCGACCGCCGCGAACCAGGTGCGGCAGACCTGGCCGGCGAGGCTCGATTGTGCCGCCTGCAGGTCCTCGAGCGCCGCCTGCTGGTCGGCGAGCGCCGCGCGGTCGGCGCTGCGGAGCCGCCCCCAGACGTCGAGTTCCCAGCGCACGTTCAGCGACAGGCCGTAGGTGCCGAAGGTGGAACTCGGCACGCCGCCGCTGCCGAACGGAAATCCGATGAACAGCAGCCGGGAGCGGTTGCGCGTCAAGCCGACGTCGACTTCGGGCAGCAGCGGAGCACCGGCGATGCGCCAGGCGGCGGCCGCCGCTGCGAAACGCGCCGCCGATCCGCGCAGGTTGCGGTTGTTCTGCAGGCTGAGTTCGACCAACGCGTCGAGGCGTCGGTCGCCGAACATGCGCCACCAGTCGAGTGCGACCGCGCCTTCGATCGGCTCAGCGGGCGGCGTCGCCCATTCGTCCGGCAGCTCGATGCCGAGGTCGTCGTCGATCGGGGGCGGAGGGTCGCTGGCGCACGCCCCGAGGAGCACGGCGATGGCGGCGAGCACTCGGGACCTCATCGCGTCACCTCCGGGGCGGCGAAGCCGGCGGTCGCGAACGCCACCAGATGCTCCACGATCGCCGCCGGATCGCGCGCAGTGCACGCGCCGTCGGAGACCTCGTCGAGCAGGTGGGCGTTCTGCAGTGTGTGCGCCATCGCGCCGATGGTGAAGTGCATGCGCCACCACGCCGTCTCGGCGTCGATCCCCGGAGCCGCTTCGCGCAGCATCGCGACGAAACGACGTCCGAGTTCGCGGAATTGCTCGGTCAGGAAACCGCGGATGAACGGCGGCTGCTCGATGCTGATGCGACCGAACACGCGACAGAGCCGCGTCGCCGGTGCGTGGCCATCCGCACAGGTGCGATCGCCTTCGTCGGCGCACTGGAGTGCCGGTTCGAGGAAGGCGCGCACCACCGCTTCGAGCCGGGCCGGCCGTTCGAGTGCGTCGAGGCGGCGCAGGCGTTCGTCGTTGATCGGCTGGATGCGGCGCAACAGCACCGCCCTGGCGAGTTCTTCCTTGCCGCCGAAGTGGTAGTTGACGGCCGCCAGGTTGACGCCGGCGCGGGTCGTCAGTTGCCGGAGCGACGTCGCCGCGAAGCCCTGCTCGGCGAACAGGCTCTCGGCGGCGTCGAGGATCGTGTCCTTGGTGTCGGGGGGCGCCATGGGGCGCACAGTCTAGAGGGGCGAACGTTTGATTCAAACGATTGTTAGAGCTGGCGTGGAAAGCCAATAGTCCATGGAGTGCATGGGCTTACGGCAGAAGGGATGCGACCGCCTCGGCGAGGTAGCGGTATTGGTCGAGGCTGTTGTAGGCCTGTGGCGAGATCCGCAGCAGGCGGAGTTCGGGCCGCGGCCAGCGCATCACCGGCACCTCGATCGCGAACCGATCCATCAGTGCCTGCTGCAGCGGGTCCAGCCCGACCGGCGGGATCGGCGGTTCGTCGCTCGGTGGCAGCACGACCGATGCGAGGGAACCGATCATGCTCTCGGGAGCCGGCGGCTCGATGCCGAGTGTCTCGCACAACAGGTTCCGGCCGGCGATCGCGAGTTCGTGGTTGTGGCGCCGAACGTCGTCGATGCCGCCGGGGAACAAGCCGTCGAGGAACTCGATCGCGGTCGGCACACTCAAGAACGGCGTGTAGTCGGCGGTGCCGGTGAAGTCGAACTCGAGTCGGAACCGGGAGCGGTCGGTGCGCGTCGAGTTGGCGCCGTGGCTGATCGTCAGCGGCCGGATCGCGTGCTGGCGGTCGCGCCGCACGTAGAGCAGTGCCGAGCCCTTTGGGGTGCACAGCCACTTGTGGCAGTTGCCGGTGAAGTAGGCGCAACCCAGTTCGGCGAGCGCGAGCGGGAGCATGCCGGGTGCGTGGGCGCCGTCGACCAGGGTGTCGATGCCGCGTTCGTCCAGGGCGCGGACGAGTTCGGCGATCGGGTTGACCACGCCGGTCGGACTGGTGACGGCGTCGACCAACAACAGGCGGGTGCGGTCGGTGACGGCGCCGAGCACGCGCTCGACGACGACGTGCGGTCCGGCGAGCGGGAACGGGATTTCGGCGACCACGATCCTGGCGCCCGCGCGTGCGGCGACGAAATCGAGCGCATTGCGGCAGGCGTTGTACTCATGGTCGGTGACCAGCAGTTCGTCTCCGGGGGCGAACTCGAGTGATCGCAGCACGGTGTTGACGCCTTCGGTCGCGTTGCGCACGAAGGCGAGGTCATCGGCGTCGCAGCCGACCAGTGCGGCGAGCGGCCGGCGTGCCTCGTCGAGGCGGGGTTCGAGTTCGCGGTGCAAGAAGCGCAGCGGCTCTGCCTCCATCTCGCGCTGTAGCTCGTGCTGGCGGGCGAGCACGATGCGCGGGCACGCGCCGAAGCTGCCGTGGTTGAGGAACACGACCTCGGGGTCGAGATCCCAGTGGGCGGCGAGCGGCGACGGGGAGGGGAACGGCATGGTCATTCGATGCGGACGGATACGCGCACCTTGGTTGCGGCGAGCTTCGCCGCGTCGGGCACGCCCTCGTGCAGTTGCACGAACGGCTGCGCCATGATCGGTCCACGGGCGGTCCAGCGGCGGTTCTTCAGTGCGCGTTCGAGCATCTCTCGGCCGGCGGCGATGCGCTCTTCGACCGTGCCGGTGGGCGGGTAGACGACCAGCAGGCGGCCCTTCGGAACGTCGCGGATGCGCCAGCCGGCCGGCGCGCGGAACCGAGGGTGGCCGGCGCCGCGGTGGCGGAACGGCACCCCGAGCAGGCGCTCGCCGTCTTCTTCGAGCAGGGCCGGGAAGCCGGCGTGGAACTGGTCTTGCGCCTCGAGTTCTTCGTAGACGGGGCGGTATCGCGCGTGCCGGCGCCGCCAATCGCCCGGATCCGGCAGCAGCACCAGCCGCAACGCCTTGCCCGCGACGACGATCGGCGTCGGTGACTGCGTCTCCACGACGGCGCCGGGCACCGGCATGCGATGCGTATCGGAGCGGCTGCGTCTGTCGGGATCGGGCACGTCGAAGTAGCCGCTCGGGAACACCACGCCGCCGTCCTCGAAGCGCACTTCGCAACTGCCGAGCGGCGCCAGCGTCGCGCGGTTCACGACCCACGAACTCGGTGTGTGCAGGTAGCCGTCGAAGCGCACCTCGCGACCGGCGACCGTCAGCGACGCCGGCAGTAGGGTGCCGGCGTGCAAGGTCAAGATGGCGGTGTCGTCGAGCGTGCAGACCGTGCCCTCGCGGCGCAGCCGCTTGGCGCGATACAGGGGGCCGAGCGCGACCGCGTCGACCAGCACCGCCAGCGAACGCACCAAGCTGTCGTCTGCTGCCGAGAGTTCGCCGTCGAACGCGTGCACGGCGCCGTCCCGCAGCAGCAGTTCGCGCCGGTCCGCGCGCACGCGCACCTTGTCGGGCAGATCGGCCTGCACCAGCAGGCGGTGACCATCGGGTAGCGTGACCGTGACCTTGACGCGTTGCATGCGCCGGCGCAGCGGGCGATGGCACTCGTCGAGGATCGCGTCGCGCAGGTCGCTGTCGGCGATGGCCTCGACGTCGACGGTCCGGGCTCCGGCTGCCGGCCCGGTTGCGCCCGTAGGCGTGTCGCGGCCACACGCAGAGAGGGTGGCGAGGCCCAGCAGGGCCGCCACCGGCCGGGTCATTGCGGATCGGGTCACTGCGAACCGGGTCACTGCGAACCGCGTTCGAACACCTTCTGCCACGCCGCCACGTCGTAGCCGTAGTCGCGGTCGCCGGCAAGCGCCGCCAGCGCCTTGCGCGCATGCAGGCGCACGTTCTGCACCGTTTCACGCGGCTTCAGCAGTTCGAGCAACTGCGGCCAGGCCTTCTGCGCGTTCATCCGGCCGAGCGCGATCGCCGACGCCATGCGCACGAACGGCACCGGGTGTCGCAGCAGGGGAACGACCAGGTCGGCATGGCGTTCGTCGCCGGTGCGGCCGAGGCCGCGCACTGCCTGCACCAGCACGCCGTCGGGCAGTCGGCTGGTGTCGCCGGACAGAAGCCGTCGCCAGATTGCGGCGATGTCGTCCTGGTTGGGGGTCGCCTTCTGGATCTGCTGCAGCGCCCACGCCGCCTGCGCGCGGCTCTCGTGCGGGAAGTCCTCACGCTCGATGACCGACAGCAGGACGCCGGGCGGCGTATCCGGAGCCTGCAGGATCGCGAGCCCGAACACCGCCTTGTCGACCAGGCCGACGTCGTCGCCCATCGCCGCCGAGGCGAGCGTGTTCATCACCTCGCGACGGCCGGAGAAACCGAGTGCTGCGAGCGCGATGCCGCGAAAGCGCGGGTTGCCGTCGTCGGTCGCGAGCGCGCGCAGCCGGTCGAAGACCTCCTTCGGCTGGTAGTCCTGCGGCTTCACGTCCGTGCCAACCGGCCGGGCTTCGGCGCCGTTGACCGTGTCGCGCAGGAACTTGCCGATGCGTTCGACGGCGGCGTCCGCGCGCGGCTCGCCGCGGTTGGCGAGCGCCTCGGCGTAGCTCTGCATCGCCTGGTCGAGCTTGATCAGCACCGCCTGGAAGTCGCGGCGCTTCCGGTCCTGCTCGGCGCGCTTCTTGGCGATCTGTTCCTGCTCGATAGCCGGTTCGGTGCGCACGTTCGGTGACGACGAACAGGCGGCCGCGAGCGCGGTCAGAATGAGCAGCGGCGGCAGGCGGCGGTTGGCGGTCGGGCGGGTCATGGCGGTGTTTGGAAGGCGAACGGCGTCCATCCTTCCCGCTTCCTGCCGCCGATGCCACAATCGGTTCGCGATGAGCGATTGTCTGCCCGAAGACTGCGAACGGCTGTTGCTGGTGCGCGATCGCGCGGCTCGTGCCACCGCGATCGTCGTCGTGCACGACACCCGCCTCGGCCCTGCCCACGGCGGCATCCGGCGGTGGGCCTACGCGGGCCCCGACGAGGCGATGCGCGACGTCGTAGCGTTGGCGCGGGCCATGACCTACAAGTGCGCGCTCGCCGGGGTCGCTGCCGGCGGTGGCAAGGCGGTGATCCTGGATCACCCCGAACTGGACCGCGCCGCCGCCTATCGGCTGGTCGGACGCACGGTCGAGCAACTCGGCGGGATCTTCTTCACCGGGCCCGACGTCAACACGACCGCGGCCGACCTGCGCACCGTCGCCGAGGCAACGCGCTTCGTCGCCACCGACGCGCCCGATGGCCCCGGTGACCTCGCGGCCGCGACCGCCGACGGCGTGCTCTACGCGACGCTGGCCTTGGCCGAGTTCTTGGCGATTGCGCCGGCCGACCTGCGCGTGGTCGTGCAGGGACTCGGCGCGGTTGGCGTCGGGCTGTGTGCGCGGCTCGCCGAGCGCGGTGCCCGGCTGTTCGTGCACGACATCCTGCCCGAGCGCACGGCGACCGTGGTCGCCGAGTTCGGCGCCGAACCGCTGGCGGCGGAGCAGGTGTTTGCGACTCCCTGCGACGTGTTTGCGCCGTGCGCGCTCGGCGGCGCTCTGACCGCCGACGTCGCGGCTTCGCTGCCGGCGCGCGGTGTCTGCGGGGCGGCCAACAACATCTTTGCCGACGAACGTGCGGCCGCGGTGTTGCATGATCGAGGAGTGGTGGCCGTGCCCGACTTCCTCGCCAACGCGGGTGCCCTGATCCTCGGTGCGACCTGGAACCTGACCGGGCGGCGCGCCGGCCCCGAGCAACTGCTGCGCATCGGCGAGACCACGCGCGAGATCTTGCGACGGTCCGCCACCGAGGATCGGCCGCCGGTCGAGATCGCGCTCGCCGTCGCCCGCGAGCGGGTTGGGTTTGGCGGCGGCGCCTCGTAGGGTTTTCGGCGATGAGCGAGTTCGATGGGGTGGCGCACCGGGTGCGCGTTCGCTACTGCGAGACCGATCGTATGGCGGTGGCGCATCACGGCAGCTACGTCGCCTGGTTCGAGGAAGCGCGCACCGAGTGGATGCGGCAGCGCGGTCGCACCTATCGCGAACTGGAGGACGCGGGCTTTCTGCTGCAGGTGGTCGACTTCACCTGCCGCTACCACAAACCGGTCGACTACGACGAGGTGGTCGCCATCCGCGTGCGTGTCGAGGATCGGGGCCGTGCCGCGATCGTGCTCGGTTACGAGGCGCGCCGGGAATGCGACGGCGAGATCTGCGCGACCGGCCACACCCGGCTCGCCTGCGTCGGTCGCGATGGTCGCCTTCGGCGGCTGCCGCCCGAATTGGCGGCATCGGAGGTGGCGCAGTGAGAACCGTGGTGCTGGTGGTGGGTGCGCTGTCGTCGGTGGCGGCTGTGCACGCACAGGTCGAGGCGCGCGGCGAGCACTTCACCGTCGTCGGCAAGGGGATCGACGAGCGCACGGCGAAGCAGGCGCTGGCCGCCGTCGAGCCGGTCTGGCCACTCGTCTGTGAGGCATTCGGGGTGCGGCGCGCGCGGCCGAAAGAGCCGCTGCGGGTGTATCTCTACCGCGCGCTCGCCGATTACGTCGCCGCCGATCGGGAACGCACCGGCGGTCGCTTCGCGCCGAACCAGGCGATGAGCCACTGGGACAGCAAGACGGCGCACGTCGCGATGCAGCCGCCGTGCGCGGATGCGTGGCTCGAGCGCCACGGCCTGCCGCTGCAGACCCAGGCGATGCTGGCGTGGGAAGCGAGCCATCTGGCGCGGTTCGAGCTGTGCCGGAACTTCCGTTCCCATCCGGGTTGGTTCTACGACGGGTTGGCGGCCTCCGTCGCCGAGCGCACGCTGCGAGAACGTCTGCCCGAACTCGGCGTCGCCCCGTTCTTCGAGCAGAAGTGGCGGCGCGTGCAGCGCCTGCTGCGCAACGACGAACTGCCGGCGGTGTCCGACCTGCTCGGCGAAGGGGCGTCGGATCTCGACATGCGCGATCGCTACGCCGCGCGGATCGCGTTCTATCGCTACGCCGAGGAACACGCCGCAAAGGCGCTGCGCCGGGTCGCGCGCGCGGTTCGCACGACGGGCGGTGGATCCGGTTACGCGGCGGCGGTGCGCAAGGTGGCAGAGCGCCAGCTCGGCCGGCTCGACCGCGG
>DRKG01000480.1 GCA_011051855.1 bacterium
CCTGCAGGTCCCGAACGACGTCGACATGCAGCCCGGCGCGCCGCAGTTGGTCGAGCAGCGGCTGCATCATTCTCGGATCGGCGAGGAGGGCGAGCACGCCGAGGTTGCGATCTTCCGGGTCTGGCAAGGCAGGGGTTTCTTCGTCCGGCTTGACCGTACGGGTCAAGCCGGCTTGGAGCGTTGGTCGATGCCGTCGTTGTCATGGTTGTCAGCACCGCACGGGTCACGGCCTCGGTCGTGGCATTCCTGCTCACGGCATCCGCGGCCGCCCAGACCGTGCTGCCGCTGCCGGCGTCGCACGCGGCGGCCGAGGGCACGACCAGCACCAACGTGCCGTTCGGGCGCAGTACGCCGACCCGCGTGCAGTACGTCTACGATGGTGTGTTGTTCCAGGGGCCGGTAACGATCACCGGGCTACGCTTCCGGCTCGACGGCGGCAGCACCGCGACCACCAAGGTCGTCGACTGCGAGATGTCGATGTCGACCATGCCGACGCCGCTGATCGCGATGAATACCGACTTCGCCAGCAATCGCGGCGCTGACGAGGCGGTGGTGCTGAGCCGACAGTTGCTGACCCTGCCGGCGCAGGGCACGGCCGCGACGCCAAGTCCGTTCCTCGCCGAGATCCCGTTGACCACGGCGTTCGTCTACGACCCGTCGAACGGGCCGTTGGTGCTCGAAGTCGTCGTGCACGGCCAGCCGCCGGGCGTCTATCCCCTCGATGCGACCTACGTGTGCAACAGCCCGATGGTGCCGGTGGGGCCGAGTTCGTGTCTGCAGTCGACCGGGCTGCCGCTCGGCGTCGAGAGCGCCACCACGCAGGTCATCTGGGGGCGGCCGTGGGTCGCGCGCGCATTCGACGCGATTGCCGGCAATCTGGTCGTGCTCGCGCTCGGCACCGTCGAGACCGGCACCTGGGGAGGTCTGTCGCTTCCGCAGAACCTCGCCGTGATCGGCGCTCCCGGTTGCTACGTGTCGATCGACGCAGCGGCGGTGTTCTATGACGTCGCCCAGCCCGACGGTTCGGTGACGTTTCCGTTCTCGATCCCGAACAACCCCCAGGTGTTGGGAGAGTGGCTGCGGTTCCAGGCGGGCACCTTCGATGCCCAGGCCAATGCGCTGGGGCTCGTGACGAGCCAGGCACAGAAGGTCCAGGTCTGCGGATGGGAGCCCGTCGGTCGGGTCTGGTCGAACGGCGTCAGCGCCACGTTCGGCGTGCGCGAGATCGGCGTCGCTGCCGTGCTGCAACTGACCGTGCAGTAGGAACGGCGGTTGCGGACCTGGTTCAAGGTCGCCGCAGCGGCCTCCGATGGCCTGGGTGCGCGACGCGCGCCGTTCGGGGGGATGGCCGGGTCGTTGCGCGGACCGTGCGGGATCAGGGGGTTCGCGCACTGCCGGTTGCACGGGTGGGGGCCCGTCGCCGGCGGGCGAGTATCGCCGGGAGCCATGGGGGTGGCACCGGGGGTCGGGCGCCCGCGGTGCCTCGCATCACCGTGGGACGCCTCTTTATTTGGGATCTCCCCGATCTCAAGTTCGCCACCCATCGGTTCGAAAAGGTCTGTGTCCGGCGCCGCACCCAGAGCCGACACGAGGCCAATGGAATCCGTCAACCAGATCAAGGAAGCGCTGTCGGCGCGGTCGCGCACGGCGACCCTCGACGAACTGCGCAACGAGGGGCGCAAGCGCGTCCGGCTGATCCGCGCCGAACACATCGCGCAGATGGTCAGCGAGGCGGTGCACGCCGCCGTCGAACAGTCCGGCCTGCTCGGCCAGGAAGAGGTGGACGGCCTGATCGCGAAGAGCCGGGAGGAGTTCAAGGGCATCCTGCGGGAGCGGGAGCAGGAACTCGAGCGGGCGCGCGCGAACGAGCAAGAACTCGTCGAGCTGAAGGCGCGCTTCGAGGAACTGACCGGTGCTCTGGCGCGCACCCGCGCCGAGCTCGAACGGGCGCAGGCGGATCTCGAGGAGGCGCAGCAGCGGGCCGATGCCCAGGCGTCGGCGGCCTCCGCGCCACCGGATCCACCGCAACCGTCCGCGGCGCCGGTGTCGAACGAGATGGTGATGTCCCTGATGCAGGAACTCGCCAACCTCAAGGCTTCGGTTGCCGTGCAGCAGCAGAACCAGCAGGGCCAGTCGGCTCCCGCCGCGGCGGCAGCGCCGGACCTTTCGGCGGCGATCGAGAAACTCGCCGGCACGCTCAACGAACGGCTCGACTCGTTCGGCAAGAAGATGGGCATCAGCGCCGCCGTCGACGGCGATGCGCCGGTCGACTTCGGCGGCCTGTTCAAGGACGAGGACGAAAGCCTCGAGTCGAACATGGACAACATCCAGGTCAAGCAGAAGTCGGGCGGCGGGATCGCCGCCAACCTGGCCAAGCTCAAGAAGCTCAAGGGCGGCGGCTGAGCCGCCGACGACGCAGGAACCACACAGCCCGGGGAACGGAGGGCGCAACAGTCATGACCGAAAACAGCGACAACGATCTCAACATCGACCAGACCACCGATACTGCCGTCGGTCTAGGCAAGGGCCTGGACGTCGGCACAGCCAATCTTGCGGCCGCCGTGCAGAACGACGAGGGCGGCATCACCGTCAACGTCGAGCGCAACGCGTTCCTGGACATTCCGAGCGACGTCTACAGCAAGAACATGCTGACCAAGCTCAAGGTCCCTTACGTGGTGCACAACGGCAAGCTGGTGGTGATCGGCGAGGCCGCGTTCGAGCTTGCGAACGTGTTCGGCCGCGAGACCCGTCGCCCGATGGCCGACGGCTTGGTATCGCCGAACGAGCAGGACGCGCTGCCGATGATGAAGATGATCATCCAGAAGATCCTCGGCGAGCCGCAGGTGCCCGGCGAGAACTGCTACTTCTGCGTGCCGGCCGAGTCGCTCGACGTCGACAACAACGTCGTCTACCACCAGGGCCTGTTCGAAAGCATGATCAGCAAGTTGGGCTACACCGCCCACGCGATCAACGAGGCGCACGCGGTGATCTTCTCGGAACTCGCCGACAACGATTTCACCGGCATCGGCCTGTCGTTCGGTGGCGGCATGGCGAACGCCTGCATCGCCTACAAGTCGATCCCGTGCCTGTCGTTCTCGGTCGCCCGCGGCGGCGACTGGGTCGACAAGAACGTCGCCAATGTGCTCGGCGTGCCGCGCAGCAAGGCGACGTCGATCAAGGAGCGCGGCATCGACATCCGCGATCCGAAGAGCCGCGAGGAAGAGGCGGTGGCGATCTACTACCGCAGCCTGATCAACTACGTGCTGTCGAACATCAAGACGCGCTTCGAGTCGGGCCAGAACATGCCGAGCTTCAACGACCCGGTCGACATCGCCTGCGCCGGCGGCACGTCGATGGTCGGCGGCTTCATCGAGGTGTTCCGCGAGGAGTTCGCCAAGATCGACTTCCCGATCCCGGTCGGCCGCATCTTCCGCAGCGAGGAAGCGCTGACCGCGGTCGCCAAGGGCTGCCTGGTCGCCGCCGCGATCGGCGAGGATTGATCGCGGCCCGGTCGGTGCGGGTCACTGCGTCAGCGTCACCCGCAGCCAGTTGCTCAGTTCGCGCTCGATGGGCTGGGTCGGCGCCAACGTGAACGCCGCCGCGTAGAGATCGAGCCCGGCGAGGAACGGCAGGTTCGGCACCACCAGAGTCGGTGCCGCCTGGCCGCCGCCGTCGAGGGTGCCGGCAAAGTCGACGAACACCGGACTGCCCGGCGTCAGACTCGCTGCGAGCAAGGCATCGTTGTCGAGCGGCAGCAAGCCGCCGAGCGGCAGCGTGATGCCGGGGGTGTAGTCGAGGCTGAGCCCGCACGTGTAGGGCATGTTCGCCTCGCTCGGCAAGCGGAGCTGGAACGCCGTCGCTTGGCCGATCACCGCCTGTTCGGGGCCGGTGAGCGGCATCGTGTCCTGCAGTAGGTAGCGCAGAGTCTGGCGCACGAGCTGGGCGCGCACGGCGTCGGACAGGATCGTTTCGAGCGGAAAGCCGAAGGTCACCACCCGCGCGCCGGTGGTCTGGTGCTGCGCCTGCACTCCCGCCGGCAGGCCGTTGCCGTAGCGCAGGCAGGTGGCCGCGTTCTGGCCGACGCCGGTCGCCAGGATCACGTCGGGCCAGTCGACGTCGTAGGTCGGGCCGCTGCCGTCGTCGAAGGTGCTGGCCGGCAGGCCCGCCGACAGCGTGTTCGGCAGACCCGCCTGCAGGGTGTGTACTTGGGCGTCGTCGGCGAGGTAGGCGGTCGCCAGCCGGTCGCGCAGGAACGCCCGATCCTGCGGAGAACCTTGCGCATCCAGGTCCCAGGCGAGCTCCGCGCCGTGCACCAGCATGTTGCCGCCGGCCTGCAGGTACTGGGTCACCAGCGTCTGTTCGGTGGCCGAGAACGTCTCGTCGGCGGTGCTCTCTTCGCCGAGGCTCCAGACGACGACGTCGTAGTCGGCGAGGGCGACGCGCTGCAACTGCACCGCCTCGTTGCTGGCGGCGTCGAATCCGAGCGAGAACGTGGCATCCCGGCGCAGCGCGTCGCCGATGCGGTGCTGGTAGTCGCGGGTGTTGTCCGGGCCCTTCACGTAGCGGCCGACGCGGTCGAACCCCTGCACCAGCAGAGCCTGGGCGGTGCCCAGGTGGTCGGTGCCCGCGGTCAGCACTTCGGTCGGCAGCGACCGGCCGGTCGCGTTCCAGGCGCGCACCCGGAACGAACGCCAACTGTGGTGCGGCAGCGGCCCGGTCGACCACGACGTGCCGGTGACGTCGGCGACTTCGACGAAGCCCTTGCCGTCGAGCGAGCTCTCGATGGTGTAGTGGGTCGCACCCGGGGCCGCGTCCCACGCGACCAAGAGGCCGCGATTCTGGTCCTGCACGATGCGCAGCGCCGGCGGCGGCTCGGGCGGGAACGGCGCGCTCGGCTGGAAGTAGCGCAAGATCCCGCGGGCGAGTGCGCGCGCCACCAGGTAGCGGAACTCGGGGTCGTGCAGCGAGGTGTGGTCGAGCGACCCGGGCGTGTCGTGGAAGGCGAGTTCGATCAGCGCGCCCGGCATCGTGCTGAGCAGGCGCAACTCGCCGAAGTTCGCCATCTGTTGCCCGCGGTCGACCCAACCGGCGTTCCACTCGTTGCGCAGGTCGGTGAGGACCTGCGTGTGCACCCTCTGGCTCAGGGTGGTCGAGCCGGCGGTCGCACCACCGGAGTAGATGAAGGTGCTGGTGCCGCTGCCGCCGCCGGCGTTGGTGTGCACCGACAGGTAGGCGTCGGCGGTGCGCCACTCGGCGAACCGGGGCCGCGCGGTGACGTCGTCGGAGTTGTCCTGGCCGGTCGCGCTCGGGTTGTAGACGCTGCTCGGAGCGCCGGAGAACTGGGTCCAGTAGCGCGCGCACTCGCGCCAGCGCGGCTGCTGCGAAGTGGTGCCGCCGCGCGCGATCGACCCTGTGCCGCCGCCGAGTCGCACCGCGTCGGCGATCACCACGCCCGGGTTGGGCGACAGGTTGCTGAGCGTCACGGTGGCACCTTGTTGCGCGTCGAACCAGAACGTGCCGAGGTGCGCCCAGGTGCGGTCGTCGACGGTTTGGTCGACGACCACCTCGGTGGTGCCGCCGCTGTGGGTGACGCGGTAGTGCGCCGCCGGGGTGCGGTTGCTGCTGGCGCGGAACCAGGCGAACACGGGATACATGCCGGATACCAACACGGGCAGGTGCCAGGTCGCGGTTGCGGTTTCGGCGATCGCGTTGCTGCCGGCGAACCGATAGGTCGAACCCTGGTAGCCGGACGATTGCGACGTCGACCAGGCGCCGGTCTCGACGTAGGCCGGCGTGCCCTGGTCGTTGTCGACCACCGCGTCGAATGGCACCTCGCCGGGTTCGCGGCAGTGCACGATCTCGGCCCCCAGGTTCTCGAGCAGTGGGATCAGGTAGCGGTTGCAGATCTCGGCGGTGTGGATGTCTTCGATCAGGCCGTCGATTTCACCGCGCTGGGTGGTCCAGCCGAGCGAACTGTGCCAGTAGTAGCCGTGGCCCGGCGAGATCGCGATGCGCCGCCCCGCCAGGCTGCCGAACGACGCGACCGCCGCAGCCGTCGCCGGTTGGCCGGCGACCTGGAGTGGGGCTGCCGGGTGGCCGAGCAGGTCGCCGAGTTCGTGGGTGGATCCGTCGGCGCGCCGCACCAGGATGCGAGATCGCTGCACGCCGGCTGCGGCCAGCACCGTCTTGTCGATCTGCTCGATCGCCAGTTCGAGGTCGTCGGCGGCGAGCAGTTGGTCGTCGACGGTGACCTCGACGGTGGCGCCGAGCCGCCGGCAGGCGAGCAGGCGGGCGTTCGCCGGCAGGGCGCTGGTGATTCCGCCGGCCCGTTCGGCTGCCGACGGACCGGCAAACAGGTGTTGCACGGCCTTGCGCACGTCGGCGTGGTCGGGGGCCACCGCGCGCAGGTTGCGGTCGAAGACGAAGCGCACCTGTTGGGCCGTCGCCGACCGGGCCGTCGTGCACAGGACCGCGGCCGACAGGGCCAGCGTGGTCAAGATGGGCGAGAAGCGAAGCGAGCGCATGTCGGCAGGATAGCCGGGGACCGGTGGATCGCGTAGGCGCGCGGCCGTTGCCGCAGCCGGCTTTCGTTCTGGCGTGCAAACTGCGACAGTGTGTGCGATGGCCGCGCTGCGCATCTTGGTGACCGGTTCGACGGGTTTCCTCGGCGGTTTCGTCGTCGACGCCGTGCGGCAGGCGGGCCACGTGCCGTTGACGACCGCCCGCAGCGGCGGGGACGTCGCGGTCGACCTCGCGGCCAAGGGCATGGTGGCGGCGGTGACCGAGGCGCTGCAGCCCGACGTCGTGCTCCACCTGGCGGCGATGTCGCGTCTGGCGGAGTGTGATGCCGATCCGGCGGCGGCGGCGCGCGTCAACACCGTCCTGGCGGAAGAATGCGCGCGCCGGTTCGGCGCCCGGCTGCTGTTCGCGTCGACGGACTTGGTGTTCGACGGCCGCAGCGCACCCTACGCCGAGAGCGCGACGCCTTCACCGCTGTCGGTCTACGGCGCCAGCAAGGCGGAGGGCGAAGAACGCGTGCGCCGCCACGGCTCTCGCGTGGTGCGCCTGCCGCTGCTGTTCGGCCCCGACGCGCACGGTCGCGGGGCGACCGCGCAGTTGCGCCGGGGTTTCGCGCGCCAGAGTCGGATGGCGCTGTACACCAACGAGTATCGCACGCCGCTGCACGCCGCCGATGCCGCTCGCGCTCTGGTCGCGGCCGTCGCCGACCCGGACGGGCCGACGGTGTTCCACCTGCCCGGCCCCGAACGCGTGTCGCGCTGGCAGCTCGGCCAGCGGTTCTGCGCCGTGCAGGGGCTGTCGATGGCTGCGATCGAGCCGGTGGAATGCCAGGATCCGCTGCGGCCACGCGACGTGTCGCTGCTCGGCGAACTGCGGGCGTCGCGCTCGCTCGACGAGATGCTGTTGGACTGCTGACGGCGCGGTCAGCGCCGCCGCTGCCCGCGCGAGCGCTGCTCGTACTCGGGCAGCGTGAACGCCGTTTCCGGTAGTTCGGCCAGGGCGGCGGTGAGCCGCGCCAACAGGTCCTGATCGTCGACGTCGAGGGCCTTGCCGCGCAGCATCTCGGCGGTCTGCATCGCGGTGATGCCGAGCCCGTCGGTGGCCGCCGCCGCCGCCGGTGAGCTGTGGAACACCTGCTGCAGTTCGGCGAACGTGCGTTCGAGGTCGCCGGCCTGCAGGGCGAGTCTGGCGAGGCCGCCGTGGGCCATCGCGAGATAGTAGGAGCCGCTGGCGTCGGACGGGACCGAGTCGCCGTAGGTGGTGAAGTGCTCGATCGCCCGTCGGTAGGCGGCGCTGGCGGCGTCCGGTCGTTGGCGGCGGCGATGCTGCTCGGCGACCACCAGCGAAGCGTAGCCGGCGAACCAGCGCATCGCCACCGGCGCCTCGTCCGCCGCGAGCAGGCGCGCGTATTCGCGTTCGAGCAAGGCGACGCCGCCCTTGCGCAGCAGGTGACGGCGCAGCCGCTGGTGCAGGGCCGCCGAGGTCGGGAATCGTCGCAGTCCCTGGGTGAGCGCGGTTTCGGCGTCGGGGGAACGGAAGAAGTCGAGGAAGTCGTAGTGATCGGCAACGTGCTGGTCGTTCGCCAGCGGGTGCTTCTGCAGCAGGCTGTAGGCCGTGTGCACGTCGGTGGTCCACTCGCTCGGCCAGGGCTGCTTGTGCTGCGCCGCGCTGCGGATCGCGAGCTGGCGGCCGTGCGCGAACAAGGTCAGCAGTTCCATCGCGAGGCGTCCGGGCGCGTCGGGCGGCATCTGTGGCATGGCGGTGAACGCCAGCTCGTGCGCCTTCTCGGTTTCGCCGCGTTGCGCCAGCAATACCGCGCGCAGCGCCGCGGGCCGCCAGCCGGTGGCGCCGGAGGCGAGGGCCCGGTCGAGGTGGCGCTCGCAGTCGTCGAGCAGCAAGGTGCGTTGCGCCTGGGCCAGCCGCAGGCCGCCGCGAACCGGTGAGACGTGGACCGCCAGCGCCTGCAGCAGGCTGCTCTCGGCGACGTCGAGGCGGGCGTCGACGTCCGCGGGCGCCTTGGCCAGGGCGAGGTCGCGCCGCGAGGCTTCGGCCCCCAGGTCGGAGGCGCCGCGGTAGGCCGCGCCGACCAGCACGCTCTGCCACTTCTTGCCGTCGATCGCCGCAGCCCCGCCGGCAAGGCCGCGGTGTGCGGTCGCCAGCGTGCGCGCGTAGGCGGATTGGCCGGCGAAACGCTCGAGTGCCGCGACCAGGCCTTCGCGCTCCTGCGGCGCCAACGGCAGCCGCAGCGTGTCCGCGATCAGTTCGACCGCCAGCGGGTCGCGGCTCTGCTGCATGCCTTCGCGGGCGCGCCTGGCGAGGTCCGGGTCGACGCCGTAGGCCGCCTGCCGCAGCAGCTCGATCGGCACGTTCTCTCCGGCGGCGATCCCCAGCTCGAGCATGCGCTTCTTCTGCGCCGGATCGGCCGCGGCGAACTCGCGTTCGACCGCCTCGCGGTCGCTGCTGTCCGGGCTCTCGATGCGTTCGCGCAGCGAGCGGTCGCCCTTGACGATCGGTTGCGCCTGGATCTCGCGCTGCGCGATGCCGTCGCGGAGCTGGTCGAGCACCGACTGGATGTCCCACGTGTAGAACACGTCGTAGACCTCGCTGCCGTCGAGCTCGACCATGATGTGCCGCGGCGAGATGCGTTTGCCGTCCAGGAACTTCTCGTAGACGATCGGCTCCATCGCGATGTGCTCGCCGCAGGTCACGCAGCCGAGGCGCGGGCAGGGAATGCGGCGGCCCTGGTCGTCGTAGTCGCGCGGATTGTGGCGGTAGGTCGACGCGATCACGCACACGTACGGCTCGAACAGCTTGCCGACC
>DRKG01000481.1 GCA_011051855.1 bacterium
CCGCCGTGTCCGCGGCCGCGAGCCCGGCGGCGAACGGATCGCGCAACCGCACTGCGATCACCTCGTGGCGCCGGCCCAACAGCCGCAACTCGCGTTCGCAGTCGGCTCCGAGGAAGTCGCTGACGACGAACACGATCGCGCGCTTGCGCTGCACCCGACCGACGTAATCGAGAGCCCGCCGGAAGTCCGTGTGACGACCTGTGCGCGGCGGCTCGCACGCCTCGCGGATCAACCGCAGCACGTGGTTGCGCCCCTTCTTCGCCGGCACATAGAGCTCGATGTCGTCGGCGAAGGTGATCAGCCCGGCCTTGTCGTTGTTGCGCGCGGCGGCGAACGCGACGCAACCGACGAACTGTGCGGCGGTCTGCGTGACCGTGCGCCGCTCGCTTCCGGTCGGCTTGGTGCCGAACGCCATCGACGACGACACGTCGAGCAGGAACATCACCGTCAGCTCGCGCTCCTCGATGAACTTCTTGACGAACGGACGGCCGACGCGCGCGGTGACGTTCCAGTCGACGCTGCGCAGCTCGTCACCCTCGGCGAACTCGCGCACCTCGTCGAACTCGATGCCCGAACCGCGAAACACCGAGCTGTAGCCGCCCGCCATCACGTCGGTGACCATGCGGTCGGCGCGCAGTTGGATACGCCGGGCCTCGGCCAGCAGTTCGGGGTCGAGCGCGCGTGCCATCGCTACAGCAACGTAGGCAGACCTACGGGACCGGCACCGTGTCGAAGACCGTGCGCAGCACCTCTTCGCTGTCGATGCCTTCCGCCTCGGCCTCGTAGGTGGTCAGCACCCGATGGCGCAGCACCATCGACCCGACCGCCTTCACGTCCTGCGGGGTGACGAAGCCGCGCCCCTCGAGGAACGCGCGGGCGCGAGCGGTGCGGGCCAGCGCCAGCGAGGCGCGCGGCGACGCGCCGTAGAGGATCAAAGGCCGCAGCTTCTCGAGGCCGACCTGCTCGGGTTCGCGGGTCGCGAACACCAAGTCGACGATGTAGCCCTTGACCTTGTCGTCGAGGTAGATCGTGTCGAGCAACGCGCGCATGCGCAGCAACTCTTCGGGGGTGGTCGCCGGCTGCACGTCGGTCGACGCCGACAGTCCGGCCATGCGGTCGATGATCTGCTTCTCCTCGTCCTTGCTCGGGTAGCCGACGACCAGCTTGACCAGGAAACGGTCGACCTGTGCTTCGGGCAGCGCGTAGGTGCCTTCCTGCTCGACCGGGTTCTGCGTCGCCAACACCAGGAACGGATTCGGCAGGCGGCGGGTGTCGCCGGCCAGTGTCACCTGCCGTTCCTGCATCGCCTCGAGCAGCGCCGACTGCACCTTGGCCGGCGCCCGGTTGATCTCGTCGGCGAGCACGAAGTTGGCGAACACCGGCCCTTCCTTGACCTGCCAGTCGCCGGTCTTCGGGTTGTAGACGTGGGTGCCGACGAGGTCGGCCGGCAGCAGGTCGGGCGTGAACTGGATGCGCCGGAACTCGCCGCCGATCGAGCGCGCCAGCGAATGCACCGCCAGCGACTTGGCGAGACCGGGCAGGCCTTCGAGCAGCACGTGGCCGTCGGCGAGCAGCGCGATCAGCAGCCCGTCGAGCAAGGTGTCTTGGCCGACGATCACGCTCTGCAGCGACGAACGAACGGCCTGCAGCGTGCGACTCTCTGCCTGGATGCGTTGGGCGATGGCGACGACGTCGGTCATGGGCGTTCTGGTGCGGGAAACGGCGGACGACGTTACCGTCAGCCGGCCGTTTGGAAACGGTCTGCCGGCGCAGAACTCCCGAATCGCGAACCGCGAACTCAGCGGCCGCCGGCCTCTTCGAGCAGCAGCCGGTAGCGCGCCGCGAGGCCTTCGCGCACGTCGACCGGCGTCTGCATGGTGACGATGCCCTGGTCCTTGCCGACGACGGTGCGCAGCACCGCCGAGCTCAGCACCCACAGACGCGGCTCCTGGCACTCGACCATCAGCCGCGCCAGTTCCGGCACCAGCCGCCTGCGGGCGCCGGTGGCGAAGTCTTCGGCGGCGAGCGAGGTGCGCACGTGCGCCGCTCGCAATGCATCGAGCAACCACTGCGACTGCGGCTCGTTCTTGTGCACGCGCCACCAGGACTCGATCGCCACGATGCGGTCGTCGACGTTGGTCAGATCCACGCCGGTGGTACCCTCGAGCAACTGGGTCGCCGTAGCGGCCTCGCCCGGGCTGCGCAGCAGATCCATCAGTTCGGGCACGTTCTGCGGGTCCTGCCACAAACCGAGCAACAGGACCAGCTCGGCCCGGATCTCGGCGTCCTGAACAAGCGGGATGCGTCGCCGCAACGCCGGCACCGCCAGCTCCTTGCCCTGCCGCTGCAGGTGGAACTGCGCCAAGCCGCCGAGGTCCTTGCCGTGGCCGACGACGAGGAACTCCGCCAGGAGGTGCGCCGCGCGCGGGTCGCGCAGCTCGCCGAGCCCGCGCAGCGCCGCTTCCTTGTCCTCCTTCGCCGGCGCCGTCATCGCCTTCTGCAGCACCGGGAACGCCAGCTCGCCGCCGACCCGGCCGAGCGAACGCAACGCCTCGCGACGCAGCAGCGGATCGGTCTCGGCGGCGACGATCATGTCGACCAGCGGCCGGCTCGCCGCCGCGACCCGCAGGTGTCCGCAAGCGAACACCGCCGCCCGCCGCACCGCCAGGTCGGGGTCGGCCAGCAGTTCGACCAAGGTCGGGGCCGCGCGCAGGTCGCGGGCCGCCACCACCTCGTCGACCGCCGCCCGCCGCACCAACGGGCGTTCGTCGGTGAGCGCACCGAGCACCGCATCGGGCCCGAGCACCTTGAACACGCCGCGCACGGCAGAGCGTGCGCCCTCGCCGATGCCGACGGCGAACTCGACGCAATCGCGCCAGACCTCGTCGCCCGGCACGCTGGCCGCGACTTCGAGCAACTGCAGGTCGATGGCGTCCGGCTGCGGCCGCGTGCGCAAGGCCGCGAGCATCTCGGCGCCGTCACTCTCGCGCAGCAAGTCCTTGCGCCGCGCATGCCCGGTCACGAACGCGACCGCGCGCGCGCGCAGTTCCTCGCTCCAATCCGCCCACCCGGACAGAGCCCGGGCGAGGAACCGGCGGCCGCGGGCGAGATCGTCCCGGTGGGCGTCGAGCCAGGCGCGCTCCGCGGCCCAGAACGTCGCCCGGTCGCCGTCGGCGTCGCGGCGGTAGAGCTGCCACAACTCGCGGTCGAGCACCTCCCGAACCGCCGCCGCCATACCGTCGAAGGCTGCATGCGGCCGCACCGTGACCGCCACGCTGCTGCGCCCGCCGGCGACGCGCAGTTCGAGCGAGCGCACCCGCGGCAGGGCGCCTTCGACGCGCACCGCGGCCGGATCCCCGAAGCCCCGCGCCTCGAGCGCGCGCACCAGTTCGAGCATCTGGGCGCTGTTCAGCACCACTTCGAGCGCACCGGGATCGGGGGCGAGGCTCTGCATGTGCTCGCCGAGCACACGCAAGGTGCGGCCTTCCTGTCGCAACGTCACCACGGCCGAGCCGGCGTTCTGCGCATCGACGTGCACCGACGAACGCACGCCGAGGAACGATGCGCGATGGTCCCGCCACCACGCCCGCCACGGCATGCTGTGCTCGTCGACCACGCGGCCGGTGAGGAGCAACAGCCGGCGCTCGGCCGGCGCGCGCAGCAGGTCGAGATTCGGCACGAACTGCTCGGGCTCGACCACCAGCAACAGCGCGTCGACGATGTCGATGTCCGGCATCGCTTCCCCTTCACCGGGGCTGCTGCGGTAGGCCAGATCCGCCAACGGCACCGCGGCGAGCACGCGCGACAGCGCCTCGGGTGCGCGCAGGTGTTCGATCAGCTTCGGCATCACCACACCCGGCAGATTCCCGGCGCCACTCGCGGCGTCGATCTCGGCCAGCGCAAACGCCGCATAGAGGTAGCTGCGGTCGACCACGGGTCCTTCGAGGCGACGCGACAGGACGGGCACGGCCGGCGCGCCGACGCGCACCAGCGCCGTGCAGGCAGCAGCGGCCAGTGCCGGATCCTTCGACAGCAACTCGACCAGGCGCGCGGTCGCCTGCTCCCCGCCGATCGCACGCAGCAGGTCGATGGCGCGCAACCGGAGATCGAGCGACTGCTCGCGCGACAGTTCCAGGGCGAACGGCAGATCGGTCTCGTCGCACCGTGGCCCGAGCACCTCGACGGCATGACGACGCACGGCCGCGATCGGCGCGCGCAGGCATTGCTTCAAGGCCGCCTTGGCGTCCGGCCCCTTCAGCGTCGCCATCGTGTCGACCACCGCACGCGTCGCCTTGCCGAGCCGCCGCGCCAACAACTGGAACAGCAGTTCGTCGGCGACCCGCGGCGTTCCCGAGGTCCGGCCGAAACGCCGCGCCACCGGCATCAGGTTGGCCATCTCGGTCGCCCGCGCGGTGCGCGCAACCCGCAGGATCAGCTCTTCGATCGCCGGGTAGTCGCGCCCCATCTCGTCGAGCTTGCGCGCGACCTTGGCCGGCGTGGAACCCATCTGCAGCAGGTCGCGCCGGAACCGTTCCAGCTCGGACAGCGGGCGCACCGCAGGCGCCTGCTCGACCGCTGGCTTCTTGGGCGGGAGTTTGAGGTCGCCACCCGGGAACACCTGAGGTAAGACGGAGAGAAGAACGCTGGCAGCGAGGGTCATGGGCAGGACCACGAAGGGAGGGCAATCGGCGGAGGGGTCGGCGCCGAGGCCGCGGACTGGCGGCAGATCATAGCCGCGAACGGGGAAAGGGGCCAAGGCCGCGTCTGCTCGAGCGCGGTGGACGGCAACTTCGGGCGGTTCGCCGACCCCCGGGAGCGATGGCGCCCGCGACCGCCGTGGTTGCAGACGGCGGCGCGCGCGAAGTAACGTGCTCGCCCTGCAATGAGCGAATCGAGCACCGCCGCGACCGTCGGACAGATCCTGGAACTGCGTGTCGAAGCGCTCGCGTTCGGCGGAACTTCGATCGCTCGCCACGACGGCATGGCGGTGTTCGTGGCGTTCGCGGCCCCCGGGGACCTGGTCCGCTGCGAGGTGACCGACGTCGAGAAGACGTTCCTGCGCGCGCGCCTCGTCGAGCTGATCGAGCCCGGGCCGGACCGGGTCGAACCGCGCTGCCGGCACTTCGGCGAGTGCGGCGGGTGCAACTACCAACACGTTTCCTACCCGGCGCAGGTGCGGGCCAAGCAGGCGTTCGTGCGCGATGCCCTCGTGCG
>DRKG01000482.1 GCA_011051855.1 bacterium
CCCTCGGTCCGTTGACCACCGACATCGCGCCCGGCTACGACCACATCACGTCGGCCATCGGCGCGGCGATGATCGGCAGCTACGGCACCGCGATGCTGTGCTACGTCACGCCGAAGGAACACCTCGGCCTGCCCGACAAGGACGACGTCAAGCAAGGCGTCATCACCTACAAGATCGCCGCGCACGCCGCCGACCTCGCCAAGGGCCACCCCGGCGCCCAGGACCGCGACGACGCGCTCAGCAGGGCGCGCTTCGAGTTCCGCTGGGACGACCAGTTCAACCTGTCGCTCGACCCCGAGACCGCGCGCGCCTACCACGACGCGACGCTGCCGCAGGAAGGCGCCAAGCTGGCCCACTTCTGCTCGATGTGCGGGCCGCGCTTCTGCTCGATGAAGATCACCGAGGAGGTGCGCGACTACGCCGCCAACGGCATGCGGCAGAAGAGCGAGGAGTTCGCCGCGCGCGGCGGGGAGATCCAGTAGCCGCGCGGTCAGCTCCCTTCGGCCGCACCGGCCGCCGCCCCCGGCTCCTCCGGCAGCTCGACCCAGAAGCGGCTGCCTACACCCAGTTCGCTGTCGACGCCGACCGCACCACCGAGGTTGCGCACGGTGTTCTTGACGATCGACAGGCCGAGGCCGGTGCCGCCGAGTTCGCGCGATCGGGCCCGATCGACGCGATAGAAGCGCTCGAAGATGCGTTCCTGGTCGGACGGGGACAGGCCGATGCCGGTGTCGGCGACTTCGAGCCGAATGCGGCCCGCGCGCACCGACAGACGCACGGTGACCACCCCCCGCTCGGGCGTGTACTTCAGGGCGTTGTCGATCAAGTTGCCGACGATCTGGCGCAGCCCCTCGCGGTCGGCCCGCACCCACGGGGCGTGCTCGGGCAGGTGCGCCTGCAGGTCGATTTCGCGCGTTTCGGCGAGCGGCAGCAAATCGCGCACGGCCTCGCGCACGACCGCGCCAAGGTCGCACGGATCGGCGGCGAACCGGCCGGCATCGTCGTCCAGACGCGACAGGGTCAACAGGTCGGTGACCAGCGTGGACAGGCGTTCCGTCTGCCGCGCGATGCGTTCGAGGAAGCGCTGCCGTGTCGCCGGCGGCATCTCCGGGTCGTCCTGCACGGTTTCGACGAAGCCCTTGATCGCCGCCAACGGCGTCTTCAACTCGTGCGAGACGTTGGCGACGAAGTCTCGCCGGAGCGATTCGAGTCGCTTCAAACGGCTCTGGTCGTCGATGCCGACGACCGCGCCGAAACCCGGCAGGGCATGCACCCGCACCACCAACGTGCGCGCCGAGCCCCCCTCCTCCTCGAACTCGAAGGTCTGCACCGAGCCGGTCTGCCGGCACGCCTGCAGCGCCTCGTGCAACCGCGGCCACGGCACCAGCTCTTCGAGTCGCGCCCCGTGGCAATCGTGCTCCGGCAGATCGGCGAGCGCCTGCGCCGCCGGATTGCACGCCGCCACGTGGCCTTCGGCATCGAGCACGATCAAGCCATCGGCAGTGCCGCCGAGGCCCGCCGCCAAGCGCGCGAGGTCGGTCTTCTGGGTGGCGGTGATCGCTTCCTGCTGGCGCAGGCGCGCCAGCGCCTCGTCGCGCGCCCTGCGCAACCGCCCGCACCACCACCACAGCACCACCAGCGCCATCAGCAGGATCCCCAGCGCGGTGCTCATGCGTCTTCCCTCCGCGCCCGGTCCGGCTTCACCGTTCCGCTTCGGCAAACCGGTAGCCGACGCCGCGCACGGTCTCGATGCAACTCGCGTGCTCGCCCAGCTTCTGCCGCAACGCGCGCACGTGCACGTCGATGTTGCGGTCGGTGACCACCGCGTCCTCGCCGATCACGCGACTCAACAGATGCGCGCGCGGGAACACCCGCCCCGGGTGCGAAGCCAGGAAGTGCAGCAGCCGCATCTCGGTCGGGGTGAGGCTGACCGGTTCGTCGGCGACCCGCGCCTCGAAGCGGCCCAGGTCCACCGTCAGCGGGCCGCGCACCACCCGTTCGCCGGCACCGCCCTGTTCGCGCAGCGGTCCGCGCCGCAGCACCACCTTGACGCGCGCCACCAGCTCGCGCGGGCTGAACGGCTTGGTGACGTAGTCGTCGGCACCGAGGCCGAGACCGAGCACGATGTCGCTCTCCTCGCTCTTGGCGGTCACCATCACGATCGGGATCTCCCGCGTCACCGGATCGGACTTGACCCGGCGGCAGACCTCGACGCCGTCCAGTCCCGGCAGCATCAGATCCAGAATGACCAGATCCGGGTTGTCGGTGCGGATGCGACTGAGGCCTTGCTCGCCGTTGCGGCATGCAAGCACCTTGTACCCTTCGCGCCCGAGGTTGTATTGGATGACCTCGAGGATGTCGGGCTCGTCTTCGATGACCAGGACTTTCGGCTTCGCCACGGCGATCAGATGCTTCTGCTCGGTTGGAAGGAATCAGGGAACCGAGTGGATGCTAGCCCGATCTATGCATGAAGCAGCGCCTCCGGTGCGCGCAATCCGCGTCCAGGCAAGGAAGGCGACTGCAGAAGCGCAGGCGTGGCCGTGGCCACGCCGAGCATTCTGCCAAGGAGTTCGCGGAGCGAACGGACGCCGCAGGC
>DRKG01000483.1 GCA_011051855.1 bacterium
GGTCGGTATCAGGATGGCCAGCTGCGCACCCTGCAGCGCCGGATCAAGCGGTGGCGCGCGGCGGAAGGCCCGGACAAGGAACTCCACCTTCCACAGGAGCACGTGCCGGGCGAAGTGATGCAGACCGACTTCACGTGGATGAACAAGCTCCGGATCACGATCGTCGGCGTGCCGTACGAGCACATGCTGTGTCACAGCACGTTGCCGTACTCCAACTGGAGTTGGGCGACGCCGTGCCAATCGGAGTCACTGGCGGCGTTTCGCAAAGGTGTGCCGGCGGCGTTGCGGCGACTCGGCCGTCGACCGAAGTTCCATCAGACCGACAACTCGACGGGAGCCACACACTCGCTGTCCTTGGGCAAGCGCGAGTTCAACGACGACTACGTCGCGCTCATGGGGCAGCTCGGGATGGAGCCCCGCACGATCGCGGTTGGCAAGAAGGAGCAAAACGGCGACATCGAAGCCCAAAACGGCGCTCTCAAGCGCTACATCGATCAGCAGCTCCTGCTGCGGGGCAGCCGTGACTTCGAGAGTCACGACGACTACGTCGCTTGGTTATCGAGGATGCTCGAGCGTCGCAACAAGAGCCGATCGAAGCGGCTGCAGGACGAGCTGGCCGTGATGGCTCCGCTCACGACAGCCGTCGTGCCGGATTACACCGAGGTGACGTTGCGCGTGACCAGTGGCAGCACCGTCCCGATCAAGAAGTGCTCGTACTCGGTGCCTTCGAGGCTGCGCGGCGAGCGGGTTCGTGTGCGGATCTACGATGAGAAGGTCGAGATCTACTACGCCGGCCAGCTTCAGGTCGCGACCGAACGAATGCGAGGCGAAGGCCGGCACCGGATCGACTACCGGCACATCGTGCATTCACTCCTGCGCAAGCCCGGCGGCTTCCGGCGCTACCGCTACCGGGACGAGTTGTTCCCGACCCAGACGTTTCGCCGGGCATTCGAGGCCCTGGACAGCACGCTCGACCAGCGCCAGGCCGACATCGAGTACCTGCGCCTGCTCCACCTTGCTGCAACGACAATGGAGAGCGATGTCGAGAGGGAGTTGCAGCGCCAACTCGACGCGAGTGCACTGCCAAACGCCGACGAGGTCCGCGATCGCGTCGCACCCGTCGAGCCCGAGATCCCGGATGTCTTCGTCCCAGACGCCGAGCTCTCGGCGTACGACGAGTTGCTCACCGAGTCCGTCTTCTCGGCGGGGGTGCTGTCGTGACCGACTGCGCCGACAAGCTCGCTGTGCTGCTCAGAACCCTGAAGCTCCCTTCCTTCTCGGCGCAGCACGAAGAGGTCGCCTGCATGGCCGAGCGTGAGGGGTGGAGCTTCTCTCGCTATCTACTGCAGCTCGCTGAGGTCGAGACGAGTGACCGGAGCGTGCGCCGTATCGAGCGCCTGCTCAAGCAGTCGGGGCTACCAATGGACAAGACGCTTGCGACCCTCGACCTGAAGCGCTTCCCGGCGAAGGTCCGCCGGGTCCTCCCGACTCTGTGCGAGGGCGACTTCGTCAGGCGGGCCGAGAACGTTCTGGCGTTCGGACTACCAGGGCGGGGCAAGACGCACTGCGTGTCAGCGATCGGGCACGAGCTCGTGCAGCGCGGACATCACGTGTTGTTCACCAAGACCTTCGCGATCGTGCAGCTGCTGCTGGCGGCCAAGCGCGAACTGCGGCTCGAGCAGGAGCTGAAGCGGCTCGATCGATTCGACGTCGTCATCCTCGACGACATCGGCTACGTGCAGCAGGACCGCGAGGAGATGGAGGTGCTGTTCACCCTGCTCGCCGAGCGCTACGAGCGCCGCAGCGTCATGATCACGAGCAACCTGGTGTTCTCGCAGTGGGACAGGATCTTCAAGGACGCGATGACGACCGCAGCAGCGATCGATCGGGTCGTGCATCACTCGGTGATCCTGGAGATGACCGGCAAGAGCATCCGCGGCGAACAGGCCAAGGCCCGGAACGCCGACGCCAGTGCTGGAGACAGCGACCTCAGCAACGAGGAATAATTGCCGAGTCGCGCCCCCATGGGGGCGGCCGCCAAGGGCGGCCATCGGCCCGCGCCCTACCCGGGCTTCGCCCGGGCAGGGGCCCCGCGGCCCTCAGATAGGGGGGACTCCGTCCCCCCTGAACCCCCCTGGACTACTGCGCTTGGAACCCGCCCCGGTGCACAAAAGTAGTTGTCGTCGATGCACAGAAGTAGTTGACGCCAGGGAACTCCGTTCCGGCGACTACGCGGTCTTGCCGCCAAACCAGCAACTGCCCCTGACATTGGCGTCGAGGGGATCTCCATGGGAATCCTGTGCAAGGGGACCCCCGCCAACATCTGGTTCGTCATCGACTCCCCCACCGTTGCCGCGCTGAAGGAATACGTCGACGCAACTCGTGCAATCTGGCTCGACGAGGTCGCGACAGCGTTCAGCCGTCTTCCACTCGCCGAGCGACAGCGCTTGATCGCGTCGCACGACGAGCGTGCGCGCGACCGTCGTGTTCGGGCGACGATCTGACTGCGATGGCCACCAACAACGGCCTCAACGGGCCGGACTGCCGGGCACTTTTCCTTGTCGGGTTGTTGTTTGTACCGGGTTCGGTACTGGCTCCTGGTCCTCGCGCGGCAGGCCGTGCTCGAGCCAATGCAGGATGCGGGCGACCCGGTGGTAGTACTGGTGGTGCTGCATCACCTCGGCGTGGCCCCCGGCGGCGACGCGCGCGCGCTCGTCGGCCTTCGGCAGCCACTCTTCGATCTTCGCCAGCGCCTCGTCTTCGTCGCGATACCAGACCAGGTGCTCGCCATCCTGGAACACGTTCTCGAGTCCCGGCACGTAGTGCGTCAGGTGGAACGCGCCGCAGGCCAGCGACAGGAAGGTGCGGTTGCTGCAGTAGTAGGACTCGTCGTTGACCTCGTTGACACCGAGCACGATGCGCGAGGTGGCGCACACCTTGGCATAGGTCCGGTTGTGGATCGGGCCGTGCACGCGCAGGTGCCGGTGCTGCTTGCTCCACCGATCCCAGTGGCGACCGTAGACGTCGGTGTCGAAGTGGCGCGCGATCTCGGCCAGGAACGACGCCCGCTGGCCCCGGCGGCCCGGGCCGCCGATGAACGCCACGTCGCGCACCGGCTCCCGCGTCGGCGCCGGCCGGTGGTAACGTGGCGAGAACCCGCTCATCAGGAACGCCATGTTGTCGAGGCCGTGCTCACGCAACCACGGGAAGCGCGCCGGGTTGCTCATGCACACCAGGTCGGCCAGGCGGAAGTAGTCGATCACCGAGGAATCGAGCACCTCGAGCGCTTCCTCACACCAGACCACCAGGCGCGCGCGTTGCCGGAACTCGGCCGCGAGCGCCTGCGGCAGATCGCGGAAGAACACGAACACCACGTCGGGGCGGTAGCGCTCGAACTCGGCGCGGGCGAGCTTGTGCGCGATCTGTGAGCCGAACCAGCGCCGCCAGGTCACCAGGTTGCGCCAGCGCACCTCCACACCGTGGCTGCGCAGCGCATCGACCAGCGCCCCGGTGCAGCGCGAGCGCGACATGCTCTTGCCGAGGAACAGGACGCGACGCGCCGGCCCCAGGCGGCCGGGATCGTCGAGGCGCCCGAGGGCCTCGGGGGCTGCCGGATCCGCAAGACGCACGCACCGCGCACGCACCGTGGGCCGGTCGCTACGGTCCGGTTCGTTCGCTCCCTTCGTCACCTCTCCTCCCTATCGCCTTCGACATCTCGAACGATTCGCGGTGCCAATCGACGCTCGGGAGAACGACCATTCTCCGCCGCAGATGCAGACCCCATCTCGGCTTCGATCCGTTCGTCGCTGCACTGGCGGGGAACATACAAGGCCGCACCACCACCGAGCCACCACCACTTTCGGAAGAATGCACCAAAGAACGGCTTCGCTCCCCGCTCGAGCTGGCGCACGCGCTGGCCGCGCCAGGCGCGCTCGAGCTCCGGGCCGCCGGGCCACCATCGGCCATCGACGATCCGGTCGCGCCGACGATACTCGATGCCCGTCAACCGCACACACCGTTCGAACTCCGAGCTGGTCGTATAACAGCGGCGCACGCGCGACGCGAAGAAGCGCTGCGCGTCGCGATCACAGCGGGCGAGCACCGCGGCGACTTCGCCGGAGCGCAGCAAGGACCTCGCCACCATGTGCGCCAGGGCCCGCTGCCGCAGCTCGCCTTGCCGATCGCGCAGAAGGCGCGCCGCGACAGCATGCCGCACACCGGCGCGCGCCGCCGCGGCGCGCGACGACCGCGATGCCGACTGCAGGTCGAGCACGGCCAGCCGCCCATCGCGGCAGCGCACGAAGTTCTCGCGGTGCAGGTCGCGGTGCAGGATGCCGGCGCGCAACAGCGCAATCGCGACATCGACCTCGTCGCACACCCGCCGCTCGTCGTCGCCGTCGCCGCCGTCGACCGCCCGCGCGAGCGTGCGCAGCACCAACAACGAGCGGTGCGGCAGCCCGAACCGGCGCGCGCTGTGCACCGCGACCACCTCGGGACAGAGGATGCCGGCAGCCGCCGCCAGCCGCAGCATGCGCGCCTCGTGTACCGCCGGCAGCGCCCGCAGCGCGTAGCGCAAGCGATCCTTCGGCCGTGGGAAGGTCATCGACTTGAGGTGCACGTCCCCCGACGGCAACTCGCCGCGGTGCACGGCGCGGATCAGCCGCGTCTGCACCGGCTCGAGTTCTCGCGGCAGCTCGCCGGTGCCGACGAAGTGCCGCCACCACGAATCGAGCAGGCCCCGGTCGGCTGCGTTCATTGCGACTCCAACAGAACGTGGTAGAGCTCGCGGGTGCGTTCGGCGGCGCGCGCGGGGTCCATGTCGAGTCGTGCGCGGCGCAACGCCGCCCGCCCGCACTCGGCGCGCAAGCTCGGATCGCGCAGCAGCCGCAGCAGCGCATCGCCGAGCGCCTGCGGGGTCTCGTCGACGGCGAACCCCGGCACCTCGCCGGGCCGCCGTGCGCGCAGCAGTTCCGGCAGGATGCCGCGCCGCGTCGCCACCACCGGCAGCGCGAACGCCATCGCGTCGCTGACCGCGCGGCAGGTGCCGTCGCTGCCCGGCACCAAGAACAGGAACGCATCGAGCGCGCGCAACGCCTCGTGGTAGGCCTCGCCCTGCTGGTAGCCCGGCAGCACCACGTGCTCGGCGATGCCGAGTTCGTCGATCGGCTGGGTGACCAGCCGCCGCAGGTCGCGCTCGTTGCCGCGACCGAGCAGCACGAAGCGCACGCGCGGCAGTGCGCGGACGACGTGTCGCACGACCCGCCACAGCAGCTCGAACCGGCGGTGCGGCTGCACCCGCGCGGTGATGCCGACGAGCAGGTGCTCGTCGCTGCAACCGAAGCGCTGGCGCGCGTCCGGCCCGGTGAGCTCGCGCGGTTCGGTCACCGGTTCCTGCAGCAGCACGCGCTCGGGCGCGAACCGGAAGCGCCGACACACTCCCTCGCGCGCGGGCTCGGTCGGCGCCAACACCGCCTGCGTGCGGGCGAACGCGTAGCGCTCGCGCCAGCCACGCCGCGGCGCCTGCGGATCGTAGAGGCTGCGCACGATCACCGGCGGTCGCGACAGCCGTCGACACGCGGTCGCGGCGATCAGGTGATCCTGCCCCTGGTGGCAGTGCAGCACGTCGTAGCCGTCGCGCGCGATCAGCCGCCGCAACGCGCGGAGATCGCGCAGCAGGGAAGGCGCGTGGAAGTGCTTGCGCAGTTCGAGCCCGGTCACGACCGGCAACCGCCAACGCCACAGTTCTTCGCTGACCCGGTGTTCTCCACCGGGGTGCACGAACGAGGCCTGGGCGAAGGTCACGTCCACGCCGAGCGACCGCAGGCGGGCGGCCGCGCGGATCGCCGGATCGGCGGGGCCCGTCCACTTGTAGTTGGCGAACAGGTGCAGCACGCGCGGCCGACTCACGCGGCCTCCTCGCCGCGGCGGCCCCGCGTCAGCGCCATCAATCGGCGGTACTTCTTCCAGTCGGTGACCGCCGCCATCCACGCGACGACCAGGCCGCGCCATCCGTCGAGCAGCCCGTGCTTCAGTAGCAGGCTCTTCACCAACACCGCCGGCGGACGCACCAGGAGGTCGAGCACGGTCGCGCGCCGCCCCTCGGCCGCCATCGCCTCGGCGGCGATCCGGGAGAACGACTCGATCGTGCGCCGGTGGTGCGCGAAGTCCCGGTAGCTGAGGTGTTCGATGCCCTCGGCCAGGCGTTCGACGCGGGCGCCCGGCTGCATCTCGACGTGGTCGTGGGGATTGCGGCCGCCCCACCGGCCCTTGCGGCGATCGAACAGGCGCAGCTTGCGGTCGGGCACGTGCAGCCCGTGGCGCAACACCTTGCCGAGGTAGTGGTTGTGCCGCGGCATCTGGTAACCGTCGGCGCCGAAGCCGCTCGCGCGCAGCGCCGAGATGCGCCGCTGCAGCTCCGGCGTGCAACGTTCGTCGGCATCGAGACAGAACACGAGATCGTGCGTCGCCTGCTCGATCGCAAACTGCTTCTGCTGCCGGTGACCGGGGAACGGCTCGTTGACGACCACCCGCGCCCCGTGCTCGGCCGCGATGGCGCGCGTATCGTCGGTGCTGCCGCTGTCGACGACGACGACCTCGTCGCAAAAGCCGAGCGAGTCGACGCAGTCGGCGATGCGGTCGGCCTCCTGGAACGTGATCACGCAACCGCTGATCGGCGCGCGCGCACGCTCAGCCACCGGCCGCCTCCGCGGCGTCGTCACCATCCGCCAGCTTCTCGCCGGTCATGCGCTCGTGGATCTCACGCAGCGACGCCTGCAGTTCGAGCAGGCGCTGTCCCCAGTCCTGCAGCCGGCCGTCCTGCTCGACCGCCCCTGCTGCCGCCTTCATCACGCGATGGCGTTCTTCCGGCGACAGCCCGAGCTTCTCGTGCAGCAGGTATTGGTTGCTGTAGCCGAGCACCTGATTCCACCGCAGCAGCTCGAGCACCTGGCCGAGCAGCTCGGTGAGCTGCAGCTCGGCCTCGGTCAGCCCCATCGCGCGGGCTTTCTGCTTGCGGCGGCGGTTGGAACTCACGGGCGGAGAGAGGACGGGCCGTTGCCGGCTCAGGCCTTGGCGAGGTTTTCGTTGGCGAAGTCCCAGTTCACCAAGTGCTCGAGGAACGTCTTGATGTAGTCGGGCCGGCGGTTCTGGAAGTCGAGGTAGTAGGCGTGCTCCCAGACGTCCATCGTCAAGAGCGGCGTGCAGCCGTCCTGGGTCAGCGGCGTCTCGGCGTTCGGCGTCTTCTTGACCGCGAGCTTGCCGTTCTCGAGCACCAGCCACGCCCAGCCGCTGCCGAACTGCGTGGCGCCCGCCTGGCTGAACAGCTCGACGAACTTGTCGTAGCCGCCGAGGTCGCTGTCGATCTTGGCGGCGATCGCGCCGGTCGGCTTGCCGCCGCCACCCGGCTTCATCGACTGCCAGTAGAACGTGTGGTTCCACACCTGCGCGGCATTGTTGAAGATGCCGGCCTTGTCCGCCTTGCCGGCGGTCGCCTTGACGATCTCCTCGTTCGACATCGAGGCATACTCGGTGCCGGCGATCAGCTTGTTGCCGTTGACGACGTAGGCGTTGTGGTGCTTGCCGTGGTGGATGTCGAGCGTCTGGGCGTTGATGTGCGGCGCCAAGGCGTCGTTCGCGTAGGGAAGAGCGGGAAGTTCGAGTGCCATGGGGATTCGGGTAGTGATCGTTCGGGAAATGGACGCACGGCCCGCCGGCCAGAGGCCGCCAGCATCACGTGCAGCGCGCGACGATAGGCCATCTGCCCCCCGCGCCGAAACCGAAACGTGCATCCCGCCCCCCGTTCCACGCCGGTTTGCGGCATGCTTCACGCCATGAGCGAACTGCCCGGCTTCACCCACCTGCTGGCTACCGTCGCCCGCCTGCGCGCACCGGACGGCTGCCCTTGGGATCGCAAGCAGACGATGGCCAGCATGGCCCCGCACCTGGTCGAGGAGGCGTTCGAGGCCGCGGACGCCCTGCGGCGCGAAGACCTCCCGGCGAGCCGCGAAGAACTCGGCGACGTGCTCGTCAACGTCGCGATGATCAGCCAGATCGCGAGCGAAGCCGACCACTTCCAGGCCGACGAAGTCGCGCGCGCCGCAGCCGACAAGTTGGTCCGGCGGCACCCGCACGTGTTCGGCGACCGACGGGCCGAGAGCGCCGAGATCGCCTACCGCAACTGGGAACGGGAGAAGCAGAAGGAGAAGGCCGCCCGCGGCGAGGACCAGAGCGCCCTGTCCGGCGTGCCGTCGGCGCTCCCGGCGCTGCTGCGCGCGTTCCGCATCGGCCAGAAGGCCGCCAAGGCCGGCTTCGACTGGCCGGACCGCGACGGACCGCGCGCCAAGCTCGACGAGGAGCTCGGCGAACTCGACGAAGCGGTCGCCACCGGTGACGAAGCGCGCATCGCCGAAGAACTCGGCGACGTGCTGTTCAGCGTCTGCAACCTGGCGCGGCACCTGGGCGTGAACCCCGAGGTCGCCCTCACCGACACCAGCAACCGCTTCCAGCGCCGCTTTGCGCGGGTGGAACGCGAGTTCGACTTCGACCTCGGCGACCGCACCCTGGACCAGCTCGAAGCCGCTTGGCAGCGCGCCAAGGACGGCGAAGCGTAATCCCGGACTGTCGCCCCACCGTCA
>DRKG01000484.1 GCA_011051855.1 bacterium
CAGCTCGACGGTGGAGGCGAAGCTCGACCGGGTCCGGTTGCTGATGACCAGCAGGTCCTCCGTCACCTTGTTCAGCTCCTCCGTGGAGCTGGTGACCACCCGGAGGCGGTTCTGCAGCCGGGTCGGTCTTCCGGCCCAGCCGCATGTCCGACACGATCGCGAGCTGCTTGCCGATGAGCGGCTGCAGCCCGAACTCGCCGCCGATGCCGTTCAGCGTCGGGGCGCACGTGTTCTGCGCACCAACCAGCTCGGTCAGCACGTGCGCGATGGTGCCCTTGCCGGACCGCGGGGGGCCGACGAGCAGGAAGATCTTCTGCTGCGAGGTGTCCGGCACGAGGACGTAGCCGAAGACCTCCTGCAGCGTCCCGATGCTGTCGGCGTCGCTCGGCCACAGCTCGTCGAGGAACCGCAGCCAGCGGGACGGCGGCGGCGCGTCGGGCCGGTAGTCGATGACCAGCGCGTTGCGTGTGAAGAACTCGTGCGTCAGCGGGAGGAGTTCGCCGGTCGGCAGGTGCAGCAGCCCGTTCGAGCACGCGACGATCTCCTTCGGCGGAGGGCCATCTCCGGTTAGCCAGCACGGCGGTTCCCAGCGGTCGCCGCGGACGTGGGACAGCGCGTTGAGGGCGTCGAGGACGTTGTTCACCTTCGCCGTCGTCGGCCGGAACGGCAGCGGCTTCTTCGCCACCTGCAGGGCGTTGTCGAGGAACTCGTAGAGTTCCGAGTAGGCCGCGCCGGAGTAGTTGAGCCAGTCGTTGTTGTAGTGCATCAGGTGCGGCATCTCGCGCCGCCGGAACTGGCGCGCCGAGTGCCGGGGGTCGTCCTTGTCGAGCAGCGGGGGCTCGGCCAGGACGGCCTCGTGCGCCCGCTCGACCTGTTCGGCTCCGCGGCCTCGGATCGGTTCGACCCAGCGACCAGTGACCTCGACTTCCTCGTCGAGTTCGAGGACTTGGAGCCTGCAGCGTTCTCGGCCGCCTACTTCGGACTGCTCGAAGGACTGAACACGCTGTTCGGACGTGCCGTCGACCTCGTCGTCGGGTCTTCCATCGACAACCCGTACTTCCGCGCGAGCATCGAGCGCACGCGCACCCCGCTGTATGCAGCTTGAGACCAAGAAGTACCTGTTCGACGCGCAGAAGGCCTGCGCCCGCGTTGCCGAGTCCACGGCTGGCAAGAGCTTCTCGGACTACAGTCAGGACTCGATGCTCAAGGCTGCGGTAGAACGGCAGTTCGAGATTGCCGGTGAGGCTCGGGAGAGCCATGGTCGTTACCGTGACTCCGACGAGGAGCCGATCCGCATGATCCGTGAACTGTACTCGGGTTTCGATCCAGAACGACCTCTGGCCACGGAGGACGACGCCAAGGCCTGGGTGCTGCTCTGCCATCTGCGGGGCTCCGATTGGTTCCGGGAGTACTCGGACCGGTTCGAGGACTACCGGCGCCTCGGGATCTCCGCGGAGAAGGAGGAGGATTGGTTCGACGAGCTGCGCGATTTGTTCGCGGCCATTGCGACGGGCGCGGCTACGGATGCGGAAGTCACCTGGGACGGGGGGCTCGTCTTGCTCGCCCACTGTTTCCGGGAGCGCCCCACCGAGCGGGCATTGGAGAACCTGGTTGCGACGACCGAGATCCTCATCGCAGGTGATGTCGGCGATCTCGACGTGAGGCTGAAGCTGGCGGCGGCGCTCGTGGACTGCTTCGACTTCGGGCGGAACCCCGGATTGGAACCGATCCTCCTTGGGCGACGGGACCTGGCAGGCCGATTGCTCGACCAGGCCGAGCATTGCAGTCGTCCGCGACGGAGGATGCGGGCCCGCGAGATCGCCGGCCGGATCCACGAGCTTCGGAAGTTCCTTGCCAAGTGAGGCGCTCCGTCCTGCGGCGGGGCCTTGCGCAGTGCATGCCATGGCGGGGTTTGCCCCTCGCATCCTCGATCTCCACAATGGCGTCGTGCGCGTGGCCTTGTCGATTCTGGGACTGCTCGTGGTTGTCGTGCGGCCGTTGGGTGCACAGCAGCACTGGGCGTATCGACCGTTGCCGCGCGAGGTGGCCGTGCCGGAGGTGGAGGGCGCCTCGTGGGGCCGCAACCCCATCGATCGTTTCGTGTTGGCGCGGCTGCGGGCGGAAGGGCTTTCGCCGGCTCCGAGTGCCGACCCGGCGGCTTGGTTGCGGCGAGTGACTCTGACGTTGACGGGGCTGCCGCCGACGATCGCAGAACTGGACGCGTTCCTTGCCGATTCCGGCGCCGACGCGCGTGCGCGTGTCGTGGATCGCTTGCTGGAGTCGCCGCGCTACGGCGAGCGCATGGCCAGCGAATGGCTCGACGTGGCGCGCTATGCGGACACGTTCGGCTACCAGAACGACGTCGAGCGGCCGACGTGGCCGTGGCGCGACTGGGTGGTGCGCGCGCTGAACGAGAACCTGCCGTTCGACCAGTTCGCCACCTGGCAGATCGCCGGCGACCTGCTGCCGAATGCGACCACCGAGCAGCGTCTGGCAACGGCGTTCCAGAGATTGCACCGGCAGACCAACGAGGGCGGCAGCGTCGAGGAAGAAATGCGGCTCGAATACGTCGCCGACCGCACACAGACGTTTGCGACCGCGTTCCTCGGCATGACGATGGCGTGTGCGCGCTGCCACGACCACAAGTTCGACCCGATCAGGATCGACGAGTACTACGCGCTGTCGGCGTTCTTCGACAACATCGACGAGTGCGGGCTCTACTCTCACTTCACGCGGGCGACGCCGACGCCGGCTTTGTCCCTGCCAACGCCGCAACAGACCGCCGCCGAACGACGAGCGCGGCAGCGGGTCGAGCGGCTCGAACGCGAATGGAGCGCGCTGTGCGAACAACGGGAACCCGACGGTTTCGACGTGTGGCGCGATCGCAACGCGCCCGGGTTTGCCGGCATCCGCGAACCGCGCGGCGCGGTCGGGGCGTTCTCGTTCGAGAGCTTGGCCGGCGGCCGGATCGCGAACGCGGCCGCCGCAGAACGCCAGGGACTGGTCGGTGATGCACCGCGGCTCGTCGCCGGCCGGCGCGGCAAGGCGATCGCGTTCGACGGCGAAGACTGGGCGAAGTTTCCCGCGATCGCCGACTTCGACCGCCACCAACCGTTCTCGCTGGGGTTCTATCTGCGCGTGCCGCGGCGCTACGATCGCGCGGTCGTGCTGCACCGCTCGAAGTCGTGGACCGACGCGGGCAGTCGCGGCTACGAGCTGTTGATCGAAGACGGCGAACTGAGCTTCGCGCTGATCCACTTCTGGCCCGGCAACGCGATCCGGGTGCGCACCGACGCGCCGTTGCCGGTCGGCGAATGGCGACACGTGGCCTTGACCTACGACGGCAGCAGCCGCGCGGCGGGCCTCTGCATCTACGTCGACGGTCGACCAGCGGCGCAGCGGGTCGTGCGCGACGGCTTGACGCGCACGATCACGGGCGGCGGCGCGGACGCGCTGACGCTGGCGGCGCGCTTCCGCGATCGCGGGCTTGCGCGTGGTGCCATCGACGAACTGCGCGTGTTCGATCGCGAACTGACCCGAGGTGAGATCGCCGTTCTCGCGGGCGTGGCCGAGGCGCTCGATGCCGATGCGCTGCGGGGCTACTTCCTGCGCTGCGTCAGCGAGGCTGGGCGGGCGAAGCTCGCCGACCTGACCGCCGCGCGGCGCGAACTCGGCAAGGTGCGCGATGCGCAGGCAGAGATCATGGTGATGCGCGAGATGGCCGACCGCCGGGCAACCTACGTGCGGCCGCGCGGCAGCTACCTCGCCAAGGGCGCGCGCGTCGAGCCGAACACACCCGCGTGCCTGCCGCCCCTGCCGGCTGGAGCGGAACGCAACCGCCTGACCCTGGCCCGCTGGCTGACGGCGCCCGACCATCCCCTGACGGCGCGCGTGGCCGTCAATCGGGTTTGGCAGATGCACTTTGGCATCGGCTTGGTCGCGACCGCCGAAGACTTTGGCACCCAGGGCGAACCGCCGTCGCACCCGCATCTGCTGGACTGGCTGGCCAGGTGGTTCGTCGATTCCGGTTGGGACCTGAAGGCGCTGCATCGGCTGATCGTCACCTCGGCGACGTTCGCCCAGTGTTCGTGCGCCGATGCGGAACTGCACCGCCGCGACCCCGACAACCGCCTGCTCGCGCGCGGCCCGCGCTTTTCTCTGCCGGCCGAAGTGCTGCGCGACCAGGCGCTGTTCGTCGGCGGTCTGCTGGCAGAAAAGCTCGGCGGCCCGCCCGTGCGGCCTTACCAGCCCGCCGGCCTGTGGCGGGAGAAGTCGGGCCAAGTCTACCGGCCGAGCAAGGGCGAAGGACTGTGGCGGCGCAGTCTCTACACGTTCTGGAAGCGCACGTCGCCGCCGCCGACGATGATGTTGCTCGATGCGAGCAAGCGCGACGTGTGCGCGATGCGGCGGCAGCGCACCGCCACA
>DRKG01000485.1 GCA_011051855.1 bacterium
CCCCGACTTCAACCTGGTGGTCGCCTGGCTGGGCCTGAACGCGTGGCTGCAGGCGAAGGGCTACCCGTTGCTGCGTGCCGAGGACAACGACCAGCAGCTCCTCGCGAAGCTGGTCAGCGGGCCGCCGCCGCGCAAGATCGTGCAGTTCGAGGCGCGGCTGTTGGCTGCGTTCGAAACGCAGGGCTGAACCGGTCGAGTCAGCGCGGTTCGACGACGAGCGGCCGGTGATCGGACGCGGTCGTCGCCGGCACGCGCGCGCCGGTCACCTTCAGCCCGCCGCGCAGCAGGCCGCGCTGTTCGCCCGCGCGCAGCATCGTGTAGTGATGGTTGTGGGCGGCTCCGATCGGCGGGCGCGATAGCACGGCATTGCCGTAGTCACCGCCTTGGTAGTCGAGGTTTTCTCCGAACGCGACCTGCATGCCGAGGCGTTGCGCGAGTTCGAGTTCGAGTGCGAGGCCGCGGCCGTGGTGGATGTTCCAGGTCATCACGCACAGCGGCGCTGCGGGGGCCGGCCGGCCGGGATCGCTCGCGCACGCGGCGGCCAGCAGGAACGGCAGCAGCAGGAGCAGCGAGCGCGCGATTGCGCGCAGGGATTGCACGATCGCCAGCGGCACGGCGACCTCGCCGTCGTCGCCGTCGAGCATCAGGCGATCGAAGTCGATGGCGGTCAGCGTGCCGCGCAGCGGCCGGTCGGCGGTGAGTTCGACCTCGCGGCCGAGCAGCCCGAGGCGCTCGCGGAACCACTGTTCGTGTTCTTCGCAGTCGTCACTGGCCACGGCGGCCACCACTCGATCGATCCGCTCCGCCACCGCGAGCAGCACCCGGCGGCGGTCGAGCGCGCGGCCGGCCAGTATCGCCAGCGAAGTGGCGTGCCGTTCGAGTTCGGCGGCAAAGCGCGTGCTGTTGACGTTCAGCCCGACACCGACACGCCAGACGTCCGGTTGCCGGCTGTCGCGGTCGACCAGCACGCCGGCCAGTTTGCGCTCGCCGGAGTAGACGTCGTTCGGCCACTTCAGGCGCAACGGCACTCCGGCGAATGGTTCCGCGGCCTGCAGGATGGCGACCGGCAGTGCTGCGGGCAGGGCCACGGGGCGGGGGATCGCGGCTCGAAATCGAAAAGTTGCCGCCAGATCCAATCCGGCCCCGTCGGACCACGCGCGCTGCTGCCGGCCGCGTCCGCGCGTTTGGTGGTCGGCCCAGAACACGGCCTCGACCGGAGCGTTCGGATCGTCTGCATCTTGGGCAGCGGCGAGGTCTTGTGTCGATTCGCACGACGCCGGGTGGCGCAGCATCGCGAAGCGCGTGCGGCGCTTGAGCTCGAACTCGAGGGATTCGTCGTTGGTCATCGGTCGGTGGCGCGGAACGGCCGTCATCATGGCCGACTGAAGTCGGGGGTCCAGTTCTGCCGATGGTGTCGAAGCGTTGCACGCTCGCGTCCGCAAAGGCAAAGGAATGGCTCGAACTGGCGACAATCTGCCGATCGGTTTCTGCGGCCCCGTCAAGGGTTGGCGGACGCTCGTGCCGTCGGCGGAGCGCCGGCTGACGCTGCCGCTCGCCGCCCAGCCGCCGGCGGATGCCGATTCGGCGGAAGGCAGCCACCGCGAGGCCGCGTTCGACCTGATCGAGGTCACGGCGTTCACCGAATCGATGGGACGCGTCGAGGATGCCTTCCGTCGTATCGCCGGCCAACTGCGCTCTGGCGGCACGTTGTTGTGCGACATCGACAACGTGCAGTCGGCGCGCATGCTGCGGCTCGTGCTCGAAGGGAGACCGGGTGCGTTCGACCCGGCCGGCAGCACCGCCGACCCGTCGCAACCGTTGTCGCTCCGGCGCGCGCTGCACGCGAGTGCCGCCGCCGGGCTGGTCGTGCGCGACGTGCTGGCGGTGCCGTCGGGCGCCGATGAGTTCCCACGCGAACTGGCCGGCAAGCTGCTCGCCGTCGGCATGCTGCCGGTGCAGTGGCTCGCCGGCGCACCGCCGTCGCGCTACTGGCTGCACTGCGAGAAACGGGCTGCGCTCGCCGGCTCGGTGTTGATCGCCGGCGGTGACGACTCGGCGCGGGCCCGCACCGAGCGGGCCGTGCGGAGCTACCTGCCGCCCGATTGGGAAGTCGTGACCGCGACGGCCGAGAGCGAGGGCGGGCAGTGGAACCGCGCCATGGCGACCGCGCGCGGCGACGTGGTGTGGTTCCTGCGCGCCGGCATGACGCCGCCGCAGCGCACGTTCGAGCGGATGTCGGCCCGTGCCGGCATCGGTCCAGTGGTGGCGGTGCGCGACGGCGAACCGGTTGCGCCGGGAGATCTCGCCGGCCGGATGATGCCGCGCCTCGACGCACTGCTGCTCGGGCCGATCAACGAGCGTTACCAGAACACCTGCGTGGCCCTGGAAGACCACGTGATGCGGGCCGAGGCTCTGCTGCCGAAGGCGTGGTCGGTCACGGTCGAACTCGACGGGCCGCCCCCGCCGATCGACTGTCCCGAGCAGCTTGCCGCCGAGACCGAACACCTGATGCACGTCTGGAACGCGCTGTCGAACGACCCGCGCGCCGACGTGGCCCCGCAATCCGAACAAGCGTGCAGCACGGCCGGCGAATCGTCGGACGTCCCCCCGGCAGCCCCCTGGGCCGGCCGCGCTCCGCGCATCACCCTCTGCATGATCGCGCGCAACGAGGAGCGCTTCCTCGCAACGTGTCTCGAACATGCCGCCGCCGCGTTCGACGAGCTGGTGCTGGTCGATACCGGTTCGACCGACCGCACCGTCGAGATCGCCGAATCGTTCGGCGCCAAGGTCGTGCACGAGCCGTGGGCGGACGACTTCTCGGCACCGCGCAACACCGCCCTGCAACACGCGACCGGCGACTGGATCCTGGTGCTCGATGCGGACGAGTTCCTGCTGGAGGAAGGCCCGGCGCGCATCCGCGAGTTGGTCCAGGACCCGACCGCGCTCGGCTACCACATGCGGTTCATCAACGACTACGGCGACGGCAAGACGATCGGCGTGATGATGGTGCGGTTGTTCCGCAACCTGCCGGGCATCGCCTACCAGAACGTCATCCACGAACAGGTCACGCCGAGCCTGCAGCGCATCGGCGGCGAGCTGGGGCTGACGCTCCGTCAGTGCGAGGTCGAGGTCGTGCACCACGGCTACAGCCGCGAGGTGATGGACGCGCGTAGCAAGAACGAGCGCAACGAACGCTTGTTCCTGAAGCAGCGCGAACTGCAGCCGGACGACATCTACTGCGCCTACAAGTATGGCGACTTCTTGCGGCGG
>DRKG01000486.1 GCA_011051855.1 bacterium
AAGGCGGCCGCTACCTGCTGGTGCGCAACGTCGACAACCTCGGCGGACGCATCGACCCGGTGGTGCTCGGCCACCACATCCAGAGCCAGTGCGAGATGACCGTCGAGCTGGCGCCGAAGTGGCCGGAGGACGTCGGCGGTTCCCCGCTGCAGTATCTCGGGCGCACCCAGTTGGTCGAGCAACTGCGCTACCCGCAGGGCTTCGACGCCAACATCGCCGAGGTGTTCAACACCAACACGTTCACGTTCACGGCCGGGGCGCTCGACCGCGAGTTCGACCTCGGCTGGTACTACGTCGAAAAGCAGGTCGAGGGGCGCACCGCCGTGCAGATCGAGCACCTGATCGGCGAGCTGACCGCGCACCTGTCGACCAACTTCCTGCAGATCCGCCGCGGCGGCCGGCGCACCCGCTTCTTGCCGATGAAGACGCCGGACGACCTGGCGTCGGCGGTCGAAGAGATCGCCGAGATGTTCGACGGCGACGAGCCGAGCGACGACTGAGCGCTCACCTCGCCAGCCGATCCTGCCGATAACACCGGCGGATGGCGACGACGACCAAGTCCCGGCAGATGCGGCGGCAGTACGGCAACTGGCCGTACCCGCAGGTGCCGCTGCTGGCGACGCTGCCGAGCACCCACCCGTGGGAACTGAACGTCGCGTGGCTGTGGGACCGCTGCGGCAGCGGGGCCGCACCGCGACGGCCACGGATCTGGATCGCCGGCTGCGGCACGTTCCAGCCGTATGCGTTCGCCGTCGCCAATCCTCGCGCCGAGATCGTCGCAACCGACCTCAGCGAGCCGAGCCTGCAGATCGCGCGCCGCCGCTGCGCGTGGCACCGACAGAAGCACGTCGCGTTCGCGCCGGTCGACCTGGCCGACGAATCGACCTGGCCGGACGGCGAGTTCGACCTGATCGAGTGCTACGGCGTGCTGATGAACCTGCCCGATCCGGCGGCGACGCTGCGCGGTCTGCGCCGCCGCTTGACCGCGCGCGGCGTGCTGCGGCTGATGGTCTACCCGCACTGGTCGCGGCAGCGCGTGTTCCAGGTGCAGCGCCTCGCCCGCCTGCTCGGGCTGACCGCGCACGAACGCCACCACCCGCGCGTGCTGCGCTCGTTCGTGACGTCGCTGCCGAAGGCGCACCCGCTGCGCTACGCCTTCACCAGCTACGCCGACAGCCGCAATGACGCCGGCGTCGTCGACGGCTTCCTGCACGCCGGTGATCGGGGGTTCACCGCCTACCAGCTCGGGGCGCTGCTGCGCGACGCGGCGCTGACGCCGGCGTTCTGGTTCCACCGCCCCTGGGGGCAGCCGGATCTGATGGCCGAGCGGCTCGGCCTCGACGGCCGCAGCCAGAGCTTCGTGCTCGACCAGCTCGACCTGTGGCAGGAGCTGCGCTCCAACTTCATCGTCTGCGCGCGACGCAACGATGCGCCACCGCGCGAGGTGCAGCCGCCGACGCCGCACCCGCTGTTCGCCGGCGACACCGGCTCGCTGCGCCACAAGCTGCGACTCGAACGGCTGCGCTGGTTCGGCGGTTCGGTGCCGATGCGCACCGGCGAAGGCGATTACGTGCTCGCACCTCAGGCCGCACGCGCGCTGCGCAAAGGTCGCGCCGCCGATCCGAGCAACCCGCTGGTGCTGGGCGGCCGCGACCACGGCCCACGCCTGCCGGCGCACGAGGACTTCCCGGCCGAAAGCGCATGGCTGCGCGCCGCGAGCGCGATCCGCATCGGCCGCGGCGCCAGGAATCCACTCTACGCGCACATCTTCGCCGCGTTCGAACTCGCCGACGCACACCCCGAACTGGCACTCCCCGACATCGACGACCAGATCGGTCGCTGGCTGCCGTGGGCCGACCCGCTGGAGGCCCGTCCGATCCTGTTCGGACTGACGCCGTATGCAACTTGGCAGCGCATGCAGACCAACGTGCGCGAGCTGCTCGCCAAGGGCCCGCTGCCGCACGCCGACGGCTACCACGAGGTGCGCCTGCTCGGCGATCGCCAAGCGCTGCAGCGCGTGCGCGATCGGCTGCGGGACCACTCCGGCCTGCCGCAGCGGCACTTCGACGACGCCGAGCTGCGCGAACTGTTCGTGCTGCTGTTCAGCTACGACCGGCTGTCGCTGACCTTCGAACCGGCCTGATCGGCCCGATCGGCGTGCTCGGCGTGCTCGGCGCGCGCCGTCAGCACCCGGTGCGTCGCCAACACGCGCCGGACGGCCGCCACCGTCGCGTCGACGGTCAAGGTCGCACCAGCGACCCCGCGCACGGCGCGGCCCGTGCGCAACCGCCGATCGAGCGCGCGACCGGCGAACTGCGCGAAGAACCGCCCGTGCGGCAGGTATTCGGTCGGTTCGTGGAACGCGAGCACCTCGACCCTGAGCACCTTGCCCTGCGGGTCGACAGCGACCATCAAGAGCTGCGAACGCGAACGCACGCGGTGGCGATCGAAGTAGGCGGTGCCGACGAGCTTGCCGGCGCGCCGCGCTTCGTAGCCGACGACCAGCGAACGTCGTGGCTTGTGGCCGGCGAGCCGCTTGACCTGCGCCTTCATCGCGGCGGTCAGGACCCGCTGCGTGCGCTGGATCTCGCACTTCGGAAACGCCAGTTGCAAGGCCTCGGAAGTGGTCAGGAAAACCTTGCCCTGGGCACCGAGCGAAACCGCCGCCGCCAGCGACAAGGCCATCGTGCGTAGCGCGCGCATCAGAAGACGTATCCGAACAGCACGTTGAAGCGGTCGAAGTCGTTGTCCCAGCGCTCGTAGTCGAACTTGATGACGACCTGCGACAGCGGCTTGTAGTTGACGCCGACGGTCAGGATCTCGTCGTCTTGGCTGGCATCGGCGACGAATCCGGTCGGCATGCGATCCTGGGTGTCGATGCGCTCGAAGCGCACGAACGGGGTCAACTGCTCGCGGCTGCCGGGAGCCAACCAGTGCAGCACGTCGCAGCCGAACTCGCCGTAGTAGCCGCGCATGCGGGTCGCGAGGTTGCCGCCGGTGGAAGCGTTGAACGCGCCCGCATCGGCGACGCGCGCCTGCGCGAACAGCGCGCGCACCTGCCACGGCCCGGTGCGGTAGTCGATGTGCGCTTCGAGGATCGTCGTGCGCATCGCCGGCACCGCGTTCGCCGTCGGCAGGCTGTCGTCGAGGCGGTCCTGCCCGGTGTCGCCGTAGCTCACCGAACCACCGACCGTCAGCCCCGGCGAACCGACGTAGTCGACCTTCGACACGAACGACCAGTCCTCGGCCTCGCTCCTGCTGCCTTTCTGCCGCCCGCCGCGCAGGCCGCTGCTGGAAAAGTTGGCGCCATCGAGCGAAGTCATCAGGTAGGCGCGGTAGGAGAAGTCGCCGACGTCGCCGTAGGCTCCGGCTCCCATGGCAGGCCACGTCGTCGGGATGATGCGGCTCTCGGTTTGCGGGCGGCTCGCCGGCAAGAACATGGTCGGCTCGTGCAGTTCGTTGACCAGGCCCAACGGCGACAGCAACAGGCCGCCGCGCAGGTTCAGCGCTTCGCTGTGAAGGTAGTCGAGATAGCCGAACTCAATCGAGACCGAGCCGCCGGTCGAGGTGCTGCCGTGCTCGAACTCGATCTCCGTGTTGAACACCCAGCGCTCGTCGAACTTGTAGCCGACGTAGAGGATCGAGCGCTGCGCGTCGGCGACATCGGTGCGGCCCTGGCGCGGCTGGAACAGGAACTCGCCGTAGCCGCCGAGCGAGAATCCCTGCTCGATGTCGTAGACCTTGGCCGCACCCTGACCGACCCCGCGCCCGGCCTGGCCGAGCGGCGGCACCAACCCGCCGAGGTCGAGCAGTTCGACGTCGGACGACAGCGCCTCGACCTGGGCGCGCAACGAGCGGTTGTCGCGTTCGAGCGTGCGCAGGCGTTCCTCGACCGACTGGGCGCGCAGCGACGCCGCCGCGACCAAAGCGGCGAGGGGAAGGAGAACGGACGAGTGCAAAGATCGGTGCGGATGCATGTGGTTCACGGTTGTCGGGTTTGGATGTCGAGTTCGGGGGCGAGCGACGAGCAGAGCGCCCGCAGGCCGCTGCTGACGCGCGCGGAGAGGGTTGCCGTCTCGCCGTCGACGACCAGCGCCACCACTTCGACGCCGGCGGTGCGTTCGGCGAACGCGAGCGCTTCGTCCGGGCCGAGCACGAAGCAGGCGGTCGACAGGCAGTCGGCGTCGAGCGCGCTCTGGCACCAGACGGTCAGCGAGCCGAAGTCCGCAGCCGGGCGGCCGGTGCGGGGATCGAGCACGTGGCCGAGGTCGCGGCCGTCGACCGAGCGACGCCGCTCGCCGTTGCCGGTGGTCGCGACGCTGCCCCCGTCGACCACGAGGCGCAGCACGGGGCGATTCCGCGCTCGCGGGTCGGCCAGTTCGACGGCGCGGCGGGCACCGCCGAGCCATGCGACTTGCCCGCCGAAGTCGAACCGACCGGCATGCGCGCCGGCAGCGCGTGCCGCCACCACCGCGGCATCGAGTGCGGCTCCCTTGGCGAACGCGCCTTCTTCGACGCGCAGCGCGCGTCGGCGCAAGAGCACGTCGCCGACCAGGACGTCGCGGTAGCTGCCGAGCCGCCGGATCGCCGCCAGTTCCGCCGACGACGGCCAGCGGCCGCGACCGCGCAGATCGTAGGCGGCGACCAGCGCGCCGACACACGGATCGAACGCGCCGGCGGTCGCTTCGGCCCACTGCCAGACCCGGGTCAACTCGCGGCCCATCGACGGGGAAGGGCGAAACGGCCGGCCGACCGGGGCGGCGAGCCAGCGCGAGAGTTCGCTGTCGGCGCGCCAGGTCGACAAGCGCTCCTCGGCGGCCTGCACCGCTCTCGCCGCCGCCTCCGACGCCGCCAGCGCCGCGGCACGATCCGCCGCGGCGACCTCGATGTGCAGCGTCGTGCCCATCGCGACCAGCAGGCGTTCGATCCGCGCGGGATCTGCCGTCGCCCCGCCCGCCGGAACCCTTTGGGCCGGAATCCCTTGGGCCGGAGCGACTCCCAGGAGCCCGGCCAGGGCGAGGGCCAGCAAGGCGTTGCGCTTCGGCTTCATGCCCGAAGACCCTACTGTTACTGAGACGCGATCGCAATACGAATCTGTGCGGATGCAGCAGAAACCCCGCGGCCTTCGCTCAGCTTCCCGAGCGCGCCTTGGCGCTGCGCTTGTTCGCCCTGACGCGCGCAGTCGGGCGCTTCGGCAAATCGGCCGAACGGTCGCCCGGCAGGTGGTATAGGGCGAGGATGCGCTCCTCCGCCGCGCGTGCGTTGGCGGCATCGAGCAATACCGTCGCGCCGCTGTTCAGCTTCAGCACGACTTCGCCGTCGGCGCCGTCGACGATGCGCACGAAGTCGCGCATGTCGACCGGCTGCCGGCCGTTGACCGACACCACCGAGTCGTTCTGGAAGACCTCGTAGCCGACGTTCACCGCGTCGGCGAGCACCTGCGCGAGCACCACGACCTCGCGCCGTTCGGGCCGCCGCAGGCCGTAGTAGTAGTCATGGAGCAAGCCCTTCGGAGCCTTGTCCCACCAGTTGTCGCCCCAGTTGCGCAGGAACTCGACGGTCAGCCGCTGGAACACCAGCCCGCCGAACAGGAACCAGGTCGGCCGGCGATCGTACTCGGTGCGCGGAACCAACCACATCATCGGCTGCATCTCGAGCTGCACGTCGGACCGGCGCCCCTGGCGCAGCACGCGCGCGGTCACCACGTCGCCGCAGTGATGGTCGCCGATGACCGCATCGAACTGGCAGCGGTAGCGGCCGCGATAGCGGATGGTGCCATTGTCGGCGATGGCGTGGCCGTCGAGCCCCATCAGCACGTCGCCGATCTCGAGCTTGCCCCAGGCGCTCGAACCGTACTGCACCGCCGTGACCAGCACCCCGCTGTCCCGGGCCTTCATGCCCAGGTGCTCACGCAGCGCCGGGTTCTCGAGCGGTTGGGTCGAGATCCCGAGGCCGGGCACGTCGGCGGGCTTGCGCTTCTTCACGCCGTCGAGGAACTTCCTGATGATCGGCGCCGGCACCATCTCACCGACGTTCTCGGCGTCGGGCAGGGCCTGGAATGCGATCCCGACGATCTTGCCGCGACCGAACACCGGCCCGCCGCTGTTGCCCTCGTTGATCGCCGCATCGACGGTCACCGCCAGCAGGTGGCGCTGGCTGTGTTCGTAGCGCTGCACCTCGATGCGCGACACGACCCCTTCGGTGATCGACACTTCTTCGCCCCCGATCGGGTAACCGACCACCTGCACGTCGTCGCGCAGCTTCGGCAGGTCGCCGACCACCGCCGGCTTGATGCCGCGCGTGAACGCCCGGTCTTCGATCTCCAAGAGCGCGAGGTCGCAGTCGTGGCTGATCGCGACGACGCGCGCGGCGACCTTCTTGACGTCGCTCTGCTTCTGCACCTGCACGAACGTCGAGTTGGCGACGACGTGGGCTCCGGTCAGGATCCGCTGCGCCCCCACGATCACGCCCGAGCCGGTGCTGCCGCGCGGGGCGACACTCTGCCAGGGGCACTCGTAGTCGGGGTCCTGGTAGGTGCTGTAGACGCGGACGACTTGGGGGTGGGTCATGGCAGAAGGGGCGGCGCACGATAGCGAGCCGTCGCGCCAGGCAACAGCAAAGCACGATGCGGCGCGGCGAATCCCCCCCGGCTGCCGATCCCGCGCTCTCGCTGCGAAGCGGGTAGTCTTCCCCCGAAATGCCCGGGCAGGGAACCCTGCCGCCCCCCGCCTGCGTCTCACTGCCACACCTGTCCCTCTCTCCTTCCACCGACCTCATGTTCCGAATCTCGTCCGCCGCACTGCTCGCGGCGCTCCTCGTCACCCCCGTCCTGGCCCAGATCGACCCGATCGGCCGCATCCACCGCAGCGCGAAGCCGGTGGCGCAAGTCGCGGCGTACGCGGTGCCGCGCCTCGACCGACCGACGATCGCCGCCGAAGACGTCAACCGCGCGGCCAACGGCCAGCCGGCCCGCTACGCCATCCCCAACCAGGTCGCGATCAGCCCGTCGACCCACGGCACCTGGGAACGCCTCGACAAGACCTGGTCGCTGTGGCGTCTGCGCATCCAGGCACCCGACGCCAGCCACGTGAACCTCGGCTTCCGCCAGTTCTCGATGCCCGGCAACGCGCGCATGCAGGTCTACGCGTCGGACTACTCGTACATCGTGCGGCCGTTCACCGCCGCCGACCACCAGCCGACCGGCGAACTGTGGACGCCGATCGTGCGCGGCGACGAGATCGTCTGTGAGGTCTACGTGCAGGCCGCGGACATCCCGCAGATGCGGCTGCAACTGGTCCACATCGGATCCGGCTACCGATTCTTCGGCGCCGGCCCGTCGGCAATGGTGGTCGCCAACGGCAGCGGCTCGTGCAACGTCGACGTCGCCTGTTCGCAGGGAGCCCCGTGGGCGAACGAGATCCCCGCGATCGCCGCGATCTCGACCGGCGGCTCGATCTTCTGCACCGGTGCGATGATCAACAACACCGCGCAGGACGGCCGCAACTTCTTCCTGACGGCCTACCACTGCGGCGTCAATTCCGGCAGCGCGCCGTCCCTGGTGTGCTACTGGAACTACGAGGCTGCGACGTGCGGCGGCAGCAGCGCCCCGCTGAACATGTTCACCGTCGGCGCCACCTGGCGCGCCGGCTACAGTGCATCCGACTTCACGCTGGTCGAACTCAACAGCACGCCGAACGCGGCGTGGGGCGTGACCTACGCCGGCTGGAGCCGCGCCAGCGGAGGCACCAGCTCGGCGGTGGGCATCCACCACCCGAGCGGTGACAAGAAGAAGATCTCGTTCGAGAACAACCCGACCTCGGTCACGTCGTACGGCGGCACTTCGAGCCCGGGCGACGGCACGCACATCCGCGTCACCGACTGGGACCTCGGCACCACCGAACCGGGCTCGTCGGGTTCGCCGCTGTTCAACCCGAACCACCAGATCATCGGTCAGCTCCACGGCGGCTCGGCCGCTTGTGGCAACAACCTGTCCGATTGGTACGGCGCCCTGCAGCGCTCGTGGACCGGCGGCGGCAGCAACTCGTCGCGCCTTTCCAACTGGCTCGACCCGACCAACTCGGGCGCGGTCTCGATCAACACGCTCGGCGCGGGCGGCATCGCCGCGGCCCTGCCGTTCGGGACCGGCTGCTACGCCTCGCAGGAGTCGTACTTCGAAGAGTTCTCCGGCGGCACGTTCGACCTCAGCGGCACCGCGACCACTGCGGTCAACATCCGCATGACGCCGATCACGTCCGGCAGCACGGTCACCGGCTACACCGTCGACTTCGGTCCGAGCCTGTGGCAGACGCCGACCAGCCCCGACCTCGGGCTCGGCGACGACGCACTGTCGACCCAGGTGCTGCCGTTTGCGCTCAGCTACCCCGGCGGCCAGACCCAGGTGGTGCGCTTCTGCACCAACGGCTTCGTCTGGCTGAACGGCTCGTCGACCAGCACCGACTACTCGCCGACGACGGCCGAGTTCATCAACAACCCGGCGCGCTTGGCGCCCTGCTGGGTCGACCTCAACCCGACGGCGGGCGGCAGTTGCCACTACCAGGTCGTCGGCGGCGTCGCCTACTTCACCTGGAACGACGTGCCGGCCTACACCGCGGGCCCCGCCGGCGCCGGCAACTCGATCCAGATCGCGATCTTCCCGAACGGCCAGATCGACTACCGCTACCTGCAGGTGCCGAACCAGCCGAACGCGGCGATCGTCGGGTTCGCGCGCGGGAACTCCTCGACGCCGGCCGCCAGCGACCTGAGCGTCGACCTGCCGCTGACCGTCGGCTCGAACGCGTCCGGCCTCGGTCTCGAAGCGCTGAACGCTCCGAAGCTCGGCACGACCGTCTTCATGCGCACCAACAACATCGTCGACCCGCCGTTCACCTTCGGCCTGTTCCTCGAGAGTGCGCAGCAGTCGGCCACCGGCCTCGACCTCGCTTCGATCGGCGCCCCGGGCTGCCGGCTCTACGCCATCAACCCGATCATCAGCGTGTTCCTGCCGACCACGACCTCCTACGTGCGACAGTGGCCGGGACCGGGCCAGCCGATCCCGAACAACTCGTCGTTGATCGGGCAGTCGTTCTTCGTGCAGTCGGCGGCGTGGATGCCGTTCAGCTCGACCAGCGTCAACGCGTTCGACCTCTTGACCTCGAACGGCGTCGAGCTGGTGCTGGGCAACTAGGATCAACCCGGCCTACAGGAACCAGCGCCCTACAGAAACCAGTCGCGCTGTTCCTGGCCGGGCGCCTCTTCGGGCAGCTCGCTGCTGGCGTTGACCAGCTCTTCCAGCCACCAGTTGGTGCTGTTGTAGAGGCAGGTCACCTCGCCGCATTCGGCGTGGGCATCGAAGTCGCCGAGCACGCGCGCGGTGTCGTGCTGGCCGGCGGCGGGCACGGCCCACAGGTCCTTGCCGCCGAGCATCGCCTTCGGCACGCCGCGGTGGGCCGGGCAGTTGAACGTGCCGAGCGGCGTCACCACCTGCCGCAGCATCTGCATGTGGCAGACCTTCGGCTGGTTGGTGTAGTCGCGCCAGGTGCCGCTCATCAGCACGCGCAGGTTGGTGCTGGCGAGCACGCGGAAGTCGTCGCGCACCACCGCCCGCGCCTCGGCGAGGTTCTGCCGGATGCGCGCGATCACCGCCTGCAGTTCGGCCTCGGTCTTCGCCGGGTCCATCACCTCGGCGCCGTCGTCCTGCCGCTCGAGGAACGGCTTGAACGAGATGTAGTCGAACTGCGCATCCGACGCGCGCTTGGCCGCCGCCACCATCTCGTGGATGTTCTCGACGACCTTGACGTCGCCGCGGCTGCCGCCGACCCAGGTGATGACGAACGAGAACCCCATGTTGAGCTTCGGGTTCGCGGTCTTGATCTTCGGAATCCAACTGCAGATCTCGTCGAGCGTCAGCGACTTCTTCGACGGATGGTGCATGCGCACGAACGTGTCATTGCTGCCCGAGTCGAGCGACAGGCGCACCCAGTCCCCCTCGGTGAAGTAGGGCGCCGCCTGCAGGATGCGGTCGCCGCGACTGCCGTTGGTCACCACCGACACAGCCAGTCCAAGCCCCTTCAGGAACTTGACGAACTCGACGAAGCCGGGGTAGAGGGTCGGCTCGCCGCCGCCGATCAGGATCACGCTGCGCAGGCCGCGTTCGGCCATGCGTTCGATCGACGCGCGCAACGGTTCGTCCTCGTGCTTGTCCTTGCTGTTGAGGATGTCCCAGTCGATGCAGTGGTCGCAGGCGTAGTTGCACGCGGTGGTCAGATCGAGGTTGATCGACAGCGGCGCGATATCCGGCATGTCCGGCACCGGCCGCCCCTCGCTCTCCGCCTTGCGCAGTGCGCGCTGCCACTTGACGTAATCGAGCACCTTCGGCCACAGACTCGGCTGCTGCAACTTGGCCGCGAAGTCGTGCACGCGCTCGACCGACGAGCCCGACTTCCGCGGGTCACCGCCCGAGGGCTTGGAGAACCCCGGCGTAGAGCCGGATCCGGAGGGCGATGGCTTCGGCGAGGGCGTCGATTCGTTCACGGTGGTTTGCCTGCAGGTTTGCGACGAAACCATACACCAGCCGCTCGAGCGGGTCCCGCACGTTCAGCGTGCGGCCGTCGGGGGCGACGAACGAGATGCGGTAGCCCTCGCCGATGCGGCGCTCATAGCGGGCCCCGTCGATCGTGAACCACGCCGGCCGCGGCTGCTGTGGACAAGTCTTCAGGTCCAGGCGCACGTCGACGCCGCCGGTGCCACCGACGATTCGGAAGCGCACGGAGTTCTCGGTCGCGTCCCGGGCCGGACAACTCTGCACCACATCGACCGCCTCGGCATCCGGCGGCAAGGCGACCAGAGCCTGCACGAGGCTCAGCACGTGGGACAGCGAATCCTCCACCATCGCGCGGCCGACGCCGATCGGCGACAGGCGCATGGCGACCGCGCGCGGGGAGGTTGTCGCCGGATCGGTCGCGGGCAGCAGCTCGGGCAGCACGAACGGCCACTGGCAGTTCTCCATCAGCAGGAGGCCCCGTTCGCGGAAGTGCCGCACGCGCTCCAGGCCGCGGGCCGCGTCCTCGGCGGCGACCAGCGGCTTCTCGCACAGGCACGGCACACCGGCCGCGAGCGCCGCGTCGAGACCGTCGAGGTGGCCCTGCACGGGGCACGCGACCACCAGCGCATCGACCGCGGCCGCCAATGCTCCCGCGCCGGCGAACGGGACGACCGGGTGAGCGAACTCGCCCGACAACGCCCCGGCAACCGCCTCGGTCCGCTCGCGATCGCGCCCGGACACCCCGAACACGCGCACCCCGGCCCGTTCGAAGAAACCGGCCAGATACGGCCCCAGCCCCTGGCGGCTGCGTCCCGCGCCGACGATGCCGACGCGCAGCGGTTCACGGTCTGCCGACGAGGCGCTGTCTTCGTGGGGCGGGTTCACGGCTCGGTTCCTGTGATCAGGCGGGCGACCACCTTACCGAAACTTCGCATCGCGCCGATGTTCCTCGCCCACCATTGCTGCGAGACTGTGGCCATGAACGCTCGCCTTCTGCGTTGGTCCGCGCGGCTGTCCGTCGCCGTGCTCCTGCTGGCCGCCGGTCTGTGCGCACAGGCCGAATCCGAGACACGATCCCCGCGCATCCTGACCAGCCGCGAGCACGGGCGCAAGCTGCTGCGCCTGCCCAAGGAGGACGACGCGTTCGGCTTCGTGGTGTTCGGCGACCGCACCGGTGGACCGCCCGAGGGCATCGAGGTGCTCAAGCAGGCGGTCGCGGACACCAACCTGCTCGATCCCGACCTGGTGTTGACCGTGGGGGATCTGATCAACGGCTACAACACCACCGAGCCGTGGATGGCGCAGGCCAAGGAATACAAGGACGCGATGGCGAAGCTGCGCATGCCGTGGTTCCCGGTGGCCGGCAACCACGACATCTACTGGCGCGGCCCCGGCAAGCCGGCGGGCGAACACGAGCGCCACTACGAGACCGTGTTCGGTCCGCTCTGGTATGCCGTGCAGCACAAGAACTGCTGGTTCGTCGTGCTCTATTCCGACGAGGGCAATCCCGAGTCCGGCGAGAAGAACTTCAACAAGCCCGAATGCCAGCGCATCAGCGAAGAGCAGTTCGCATGGTTGGCGGACACGCTGCGGCAGGCGCGGGACGCGCGCCACGTATTCGTGTTCCTGCACCACCCGCGCTGGCTCAAGCGATACGGCGACGACTGGCAGCGGGTGCACGCGCTGCTCGCCGAGAACGGCAACGTGCGCGCGGTGTTCGCCGGGCACATCCACCACATGCGGTTCGGCGGGGTGCGCGATGGCATCGAGTACTACACGGTCGCGACGGTCGGCGCCCATCTCGCCATGGACGCTCCCGAGGCGGGCTACCTGCACCAATACCACGTCGTCACCGTGCGCCCCGAGGGCATCAAGGTCGCGGCCATCCCGGTCGGGGGGGTGATGGATCCGCAGCAGTTGCCCGACGCGATCGCCGATGACCTGGTCGTGGTCCACCGCGGCTTGCAGACGAAGGTCGACAGCGTGGCCCCGGCGGGCGACGCCCCGGCGGTCAGCCTGGACGGATCGGTCGACGCCGTGGTGACGCTGGCGTTCTCCAACCCGGGCAACCGGGCGATCGAACTGGAGGTCGTGCCCCAGGAACTCGCCCCCTGGCGGTTCGGCCCGGACCACCAGCACCTCGTCGTCCCGCCCCAATCGACCGGACGCACGACGTTCGCAGTGCAACGCTTCGCGAGCCGCGAACCGTTCACACTTCCGACGCTGGAGGTGCGCTGTGACTACCTCGCCGCGGACCGTCGCATCGCGCTGCCGGCGCGCACCACCCCCCTCGATCTGCCGCCGCCCGACGACCTCGGAATGCAAGCGCCCGATCGCGACGGCGTGCTGGTCTGCGACGGCACGGGATGCCTGCGCGTGCCCAGCGCGAAGCTGGCGTTGCCGGACGGCCCGTTCACGCTCGAATGCTGGCTGAACGGCGACGACTTCTCGGGCCGCCGCGGCCTGCTCGCCAAGACCGAGAGCAGCGAGTTCGGCATCTTCGTCAGCAACGGCACCGTCGACTTCTCGGTCCACCTCGATGGCCGCTACGTCAGCGCCGGGAGCAGCAAGCCGGTGCTGAAGACCGGCACCTGGCACCACGTGGCCGGGGTGTTCGACGGCGAGCAGGTGCGCGTCTACGTCGA
>DRKG01000487.1 GCA_011051855.1 bacterium
AGATCCTGTTCGAGCACGGCGACGGCGATCCCGATCGCAACCGCCTGGTCGTGCTCGGTCGCGACGGCAACCTGACCTTCGAAGTGCTCGACGAGGCCGGCATCGACCCCAATCCGGGCGACTCGCCGGCCGGGGTGCAGCGCACCGCCGTGCAGGTCAACCTGCCGCTCGCGGAACTCGGACTGCCGCCGGACACGCCGGTGCACCTGAGCTTCTCGGCGCCGACCGGCCGGCCGAGCGACCTGTCGTTCTTCGTCGACGGCATGACCCGGGGCAAGCCGAACTACGTCACCTACCTGACCGCGGCGATCCCGCCGTTCGATCCGTCGCTGAGCAACAACCGCGTCGGCTACGGTCGGGACCCGAACCAGGCGACCGGCAACGACCGCTTTCTCGACATCCAGGTCGAGAGCACCGATGGCTTCCCGCCGGTCGGCGTGCTGCGCATCGGCCTCGAATTGTTCGAGTACACGTCGATCCACGGCAACACCTTCGCGTGTCGTTGGGTCGATTCGCTCGGCGGGCGCGGTGCGCGCCAGGTGGGGCGCGAGCACCGGCCGGCGATCCCGACCGATCCGAACACCGGACGGCCGACGGTCGATTTCAACGATCCGCAGTTCCAGGGGCTCAACCTGGATGTGTTCCCGGAGCATCCGGTGGGCGCGCTGGTCGAACTCTACGGTTACTCGGCGCTGGTCAGCGAGGACACCGCGATGATGCCCGGCGGCACGTCGCTCGATGGTCCGGTAGGTGCGTTCGCGGTCGCGCGCGCCTTCGTCGACAACCCCGAACCGATTGCCATCATCCGCCAGAACGGTCCGCCGCTGCCGGTGGGGCGGGGGCTCAGCGAGACCTGGCAGGGCGATCTGCTGCTCGCCGACCCGGTGCCGACCGGCGACAAGCAGCCGCCCGACGCCGCGTCGACCCAGATCGCCGACGCGTTCCCGACCACCGGCGGATACGTGTTGGTGCTGCAGGAACGCATCGGCTTCGAGGACAACACGCCCGGCCAGATCTCCGGCACGCCGACCGAGGTCGGCGGCATCGAGATCATGAGCTACAGCTCGCGCAACGGGAACAAGCTGACCGGCCTGCAGCGGGCGCGCACGTTGCCCGGCCAGAACAACCTGATCGGCAGCGATCTGTACGACGGCCAGGCGCGCAAGTTCGTCACCGACTTCAACGACGACTGGCGACTGGCCAACAACGAAGGCACCTGGGACGACATCCCGTCGTTGATCGTCTGGGTGGTGCCGATCTCGCTGCCGGTGCAGAACACCGGGGTCTTGTGGGATCCTGGGACCACCGGGCTGACCGAGTGGGTGCAGTTGCGCGCGCGCGGCGGCAACGACGCCGACCTCGAATGGGTGCGCTACGACGGCATCGCGGACAACCGCCACCTGGTGCGCAGCAACCGCAGCGCATGGCGCGGTCTCTACAACGAGCTGACGCGCACGACCTCGCGCCGGCGGGTGCAGGTTGGCCCGTTGGGGCCGGACATGCCGAGTTCGCCGACCACGCCGCCGTGGGGCACGGTCACCGCGAGTGCCAACTTCATCGGCTACACGCCGCAGCTCGAGAGCACCTTTCCGCAGATCCACTACGCGCGGCGTCGGCTGGCCTTCCGCGGGGATCCGTTCACCGGCACGTCGTCGCACCCGCAGCAGAACGCGCAGGTCACGCAGTGCCAGCGGCTGCAACTGCTGTGGGGCAACTACGGCGCCTACACCGGCCGCGTCGGGCGTCACGACCGGGTTGCGTTGGTCGGCGCGCAGACCTCGAACGCCAGCGGTACGACGCGCCCGAACGTCGAGTGGCACACCGTCACCTGGCAGGCGCGCCGCTACGGAGCCGACAACCTGCGCAACACGACGCCGGCCGAGCGACTCGGCCCGTGGCCGTTCCAGTTGGTGGCGTTCAAGGATCCGGTGCAGATGCCGTACATCGGGCCGCCGCAGGGCACCGTGGTCGACGACCCGCGGCGTTTCGACCGGCTGGTCAAGTTCCCGAGCGGCGAGCTGCCGGCGGCGTTCTGTCCGAACCCGACCATCGGAGGCGGCGTCAACAACGACTTGCCGATCACCGGCATCGTCGACGAGGTCGAGGTCGTGCAGCACTTCACCGGCGATCTGGTGGTCGACCAGATCATGACCGACAGCGCGCTGGTGCTGACGACCAACCCGTTCTTCACCAACAACTCGGCCGGCGCGGTGTGGTCGGGCGGCAACGACCTCAGTGCCGCGTTCCCGCCGGCGGGCGGGCTGCTGCAGGTCGATGACGAGATCATGGCCTACACGGCGGTCGCGCAGGGCGTGTTCCAGATCGCTCCGAACGGCCGCGGCCTGCTCAACACCCAGGCGCGCGGGCACGACCGCGGAGCGCGGGTCAAGTTCCTGGTGCACCGCCCGGCCGCGATCCTGGCCGGTGGCGTGGGCGCGACCGAGTCGGTGTTGACGGTGCAGGCGCTCGGGCCGCTGCCGAACGCCGGCACGCTGCTGATGGGGCAGGAGCTGCTGCACTACTGCTGGTCGCGGCGCAACGTCCATACGGTCGAGATGCCGAACTGGTATCCGCCGAATCCCGACGGCACCGTCGAGGCGGACGGCAGTGGCGCGCGCGGGCTGTTCCGCGGCCGCTACGGCACCAGGCCACAAGGGGCGAGCGCCGGCGACGTGGTGATCCTGTGGCCGATCCGGCACTGGGACCGCTACGCCGACTTCAGCGACGACCCGGAACTCGGCTACTTCCAGATGACCACCAACGAGGCGCCGGTGTTCTTCCGCGATCTGACCTGGCGCGAGGAGACCCGGGATGCCCGGGTTGAGGTGTTGTGCATGGTGCGCACCGACAGCTTGGTGCCGTGGTCGGCGGATCCGAGCGAACGGCCGGGGTTGTGGCACTTCCGCGGCGGCAGCCAGAACGCCGCCCCGCACCGCATCGACCGCATGGGCTCCCGCCTCGAAATCCGCTTCCAGACGATCTACCGCCCGGGCGCGATCGACCTGCAGGCGTTCTCGGCGCACGGTTGGAAGACCTCGGCGCGGATCGAGAACGTGCGCCTGCAGTACGAAGGCCAGAGCCGCGTGCTCGACGAACGGGTGACGGCGCGATGAGTGTTCCGAGCCACGTTCCCGCCAGCGACCGCAGCGGCGGCTTCACGCTGATCGAGCTGCTGGTCGTCATGGGCATCCTGTCGGGGTTCCTGTTGATGCTGGTGCAATTGGTCGACGCCGGCCTGCGCATGTTCCGCGACGGTGAGACCAGCCAGGTGCTCGCCGATCGCGCGGGCCGGGCGCAGCGCGTCATCACGGAGCAGTTGTCGTTGCTGCGCGGCAGCAGCACCGGCCGCGACCGCCAGCGTGTCGACGACCGTCTGGTGGTGCAGATGCTGCCGATCGGACTGCCGCCGGCGCCCGAGCGCGGCGCGACCCGCGTGCAGGTGCTGCGCGGGGCGATCCACCTCGATCCGGAGCGCGAACTCGAACTGCTCGACCGCCGGTTGGTCGCGCGCCTGCTGGCGGAGGATCCGACCCTCGCGGGAGCGGAACTCGAAGCCGAGGTCGCGAAGCTGCGCGCGGCCGAAGCGCTGCAGGGCATCGGCAACCTGATGCTGCTGCCGTGGCGGCAACCAGGCGACGACGCGCTGCTCGAACTGCGCTGCGGTTGGTTCCTGCCGGGCGAGCGCTTTCCCGCCGGCCCGGATCGCTACGTCGACCCGTTCGACGTGATCGTGCCCGGAGAAGACGACCTGCCGGGCATGCTGGTCTACGAGGTCACCCGGCCGATCCTGTCGGACCTGCTGCACTTCGAGATCTCGATGTGGGCGCAAGGCACGACCTCCTGGGGCGATCCGCTCGGTCCCCTGCACGGCGGCGGCAGCGCGTCGCTGAACGACCCGCAGCCGGTGTGGGACAGCGCGCGCGGCGGTTGGTTGATCGATGCGGCGAGCGGCGGCGAGTTCGCCTACGACGTCGGCCCCAGCAGCGAGCACGACCCGAGCGACGATATCCACCCGCACGCGTTCCTGGTGCGCGTGGTCGTCGCGCAAGCTGCGGATGCGACCCCCGAAGGCATCCTCGCGAGCTTCCTCGGTGACCAGGACCATTCCCTGTATCTCTACGACGGCACTTCGTTTCCGGGTGCTGCCGACGGCGGCTTCGTCAAGATCGGCGGCGAATGGCTGCGCTACGCCGAACTCGACGGCGACCGTCTGATCGGCCTGCAGCGCGGCCAGCGCGGCACCAAGGCCCTTTCCCACGAGGCCGGCAGCCAGGTGCACGTCGGCCGCACGATCGAGTTCGTCGTGCCGGTGTTGCACCAGAAGGACGACTGGAATGGCTGAGCGCACCCACATGCGACCCGTCGATGCCGAGGCCGGGTTCACGCTGGCGGAGATGCTTGCCGCACTGGGGATCCTCTTGTTCGGAGTGACCGCGTTGCTCGGCGCGCTGTCCGCGAGCGTCGGCCAGCGGCGCACGACCGATGCGCGGCACGCGTTGACGGCTTTGTGCGAGCACGCGATGCACCGCGTGCGCCACGAGGCCGTCACCAGCACGACCGGCGACAGCTCGCCCTTCGATCTCGAGTTCACGCCGCTCACCGACCAGACCGTGCCGGGCTTTCCGGGCATGTCGTGGACCGCCACGGCGACGGTCGACGAGGACCGCCCGGACCTGTGGCTGGTGACCATCCGCGCCAGTTGGCTCGACCAAGGCGAGGAAGTCGTCGCCGAGTTCCTGCGCGTGCTGCCGCGGCAACTGCCGCTGCGCGATCGGGTATTGTCGTTCAAGAATCGCGGGGCCGGCGGCTCCGCCCGCACGAGGTGATGTGATGCAACGTTTGACCTTTGTCCTGATGCTGGCGGCGCTGTGCGCGCCGGTGGCCGCACAGTCGCTGCAACTCGCCAGCGGCAAGGTGTTGATCGCCAAGGTCGAGGAGGCCGACGGGGACGGCTTGCGCGTGCGGCGGCTCGACAACGGCGGTCTGCTCGACCTGCGCTGGGACCACCTGACCACCGCCTGCGCGAACACCTTGAAGCGCAAGTTCGACCTGATCGGTGAGGATCAGGACGAGATCATGGTGCGGGCCTACGAGGTCGCCTACCTGAACAACGGCACTCGCCAGACGGTGATCGGGCGCATCGTCGACGCCAAGGGGGACCCGCTGGTGGTCGAGGCCAAGGGCGTGCCGTTCCGGATCCCGCGCAAGGATCTACTGCCGCCGGCGCGCGCGGTCGACGTGCCGGCGTCGCAGATCTACACCAAGGACGAGTTCTACCGCGAGGCGGCGGCTCGCCACGCGCCCGGCGACAACGCCAACAAGCACATGCTGCTGGCCGAGGAGCTGATCAAGTTTCGCGATTACGAGCGCGCGGCCGAGCACCTGCGCACCGCCGAAGAGCTCGGCAACGCCAAGAACCCGCAGCGTCTGGCCGTACTGAAGGACCGGCTCGAACGCTTCAAGGCGGCGGCCGAGGAACTGGCGGTGCTCGAGCAGATCCAGGCGTCACGCAGCCGCGGCAAGCTGCGCGACTTCCAGAAGGGACGCAAGCTGATCGCGCAGTTCGAACGCGAGTTCCCGGATACCAAGCTGAAGGCCGAGTTCGAGCGGGAACGGCAGCGGTTCGAGCAGGCGCGCGACCGCTACCTGACGCAGAAGGTCGCCGAACAGTGGCGGCGCGCGATCACCACCGTCGCGCAGAAGAAGGTGCTCGAGAAGGGGTTCACCTACGAGGCTGCGCGCGACTACGCCGAGAACGCGATGACCGACGACATCGTCGCTCGGTTGCAGAAGACCCTCGAACTCGAACCCGATGAGATCCGGTCGATGTGGGACAACCGCGAGAAGTACCCGATGGGCAAGCGCACCGAACACTTCAGCTACGGAGTCGGTTCGTGGGTGCTCGGCGAGAAGGAGATCCTCAAGGACACCGCTCGGGGCAAGGCCAACCAGAAACAGACCGGCAAGCAGCAGCCGAAAGGCAACGACCGCAACATCGAGCGCTTCGCGAAGCTGCTGCGCCAGGCGATGGAACGGCGGCGGCAGGCCGCGCAGGGCGCCGGACAGGAGAAGACGCTGACCGAGCAGGGCTGGTGGGAGCAGGCGTCGCGCCAGGAGAAGATCGGCTGGCTGCGCGCCTACTACGCCGAGTATGGCGGGCAGCTCAAGGTCAAGTTCGCCAGCGTGCAGCCGTGCATCTCGTGCTACGGCGAAGGCACCACGCCCGAGATCGACGGCAACGGCAAGATGGTGCGGTCGAAGTGCTTTCTGTGCCAGGGCACCAAGTTCGTGCGCAGCTTCAAGGCGTATTGATGCGCCGCGCGGCTCTGTTGGTGGCGGCGTGCGCGGCCGGCGCCTGTGCCGGCACCGAGACGGCGGGTGCTCTGCCGCGTGCCGCCGCGAAGGCCGGCGGGCGCGAACCGCTGCCGGCGGCTCCGCCCGAGGTCGTCTTGCCGAGTCCGCCGCCGCTCGCCGAGGGGCTGGGGCCCGAGATCCTGCTGCCGGAGGCCGCCGCCGCCGACGCCGTGGTCGCGCGCGTCGGCGGCCTCGAACTGCGCCAGAGCCACGCCTACCGGCGGCTGCTGCTCGCCAATCCGAAGGTGGCGTTGTCGGCGGTGGACCTGCTGGTGTTCGACGTCTTGGTCGCGCGCCACGCGGAACAGTACGGCATTCGCGTCGCCGAAGAGCGGGTGGAGCAGTTGGCCGAGCAGGAGGAACGCAAACTGCGGCGCCAGGTCGAGCGGGAGCTCGAAGGCGTGAGCTTCGCCGACTACGTGTGGCGCCTGTTCGGCATGCGCGAGCAGGACTGGCGCGTGTCGTTGCGCCTGCGCACCGCGCAGCGGCTCTACCAGGGCTACGTGCTGCGCTACCTCGCCCTCAGGGAAGACCAGGTGCAGGTGCGCTTTCTGGTGCACAAGGATCGGGCCGTGGTCGACGAGGTGGTCGACAAGGTGCGGGTCGGGGCCGACTTCGCGACGTTGGCGCTGCGCTGGTCGGAGGATCCTTCGCGCCGCGACGGTGGGCTGCTGCCGCCGTTCGGGCGGGGCTTCCAGCACCCGGCGGCCCAGCGCGCGTTCGCACTTGAGGAGGGGGAGGTCTCGGAACCGTTCCAGGCCAGTTGGGGCGGGGAGCCGCGTTGGTTCGTGGTCTACTGCCTCGAGCACCGCGCGGGCCGCGACGTGCCGTTCGCGGCGGTGCGCGACGAGATCGATCGCGACCTCGAGCAGCGCCCGCTGACGGCGCTCGAGACGACCGCCTACACGCTGCGTTGGCGCGGGGAGCAGGAGCGGGCGGCGAAACCTGACGCCGCCGACGGAGCTGGGCAGTGACAGCGGGCTTGCGTTCGGCTAGAACCGGGCCATGGACGACATCTCGCGTGAGTTGCCGCCGGATCAGACCGGCGCGGCTCCGGTCAGCGAACGCCAGAAGGGTCCGGATGAAGTGGTGCGGTTCGAGCGGGGCCTCGTCGGTGAGGGTGCCGACGAAGCGCTGGCGCTGCACGACCGGCTCGCCGGTATGGGGGCGCAGTTTCTGTCGGACCGGATCGGGGCGGACCGGGTTGGGGCGATGAGCGGGCCCGCGGAGCCGCGTGACGCCGACGAACCGCCGGCCGAGCCGGATCCCGGCGACGAGCCGATCGCGTCGAGCAGGCCCGAACAGGACCAAGTGTCCGCCGCCGAAGCCGAGGCCGCCGTCGCCGCCGAGCAGGACACCGTCGAGTTGCTGCCCGAGGCCGACGATCTCGGTGACGTCGAGCTCGGCGAGGACGGGCTGCCCGTCGTACCCGAGCTGACCGAAGCCGCCGCCGTCGCCCGGATCGCCTTCGTGTTGATGCTCAGCTCGCGCGAGGGCATGACCGTGTTCCGTCTGGCCCAGGCGTGCAACTGCACCCAGAAGCTGGTCGAGCAGGCCCTCGAACTGCTGCAGCAGCAGTTGCGCGACGCCGGCCTGCCGGTCGAACTGGCGCGCGTCGGCGACACCGTGCGGTGGATGTCGGCGTCGACGACGTTCCCCTACCTGCAGCGGCTGCGCGGCGTGAAGAAGCTCGAGAAGCTGTCGCCCGCAGCGCTCGAGACCCTCGCGGTGATCGCCTACCAGCAACCGGTGATGCGCAGCGAGATCGAGGCGATCCGCGGCGTCAAGGCCGGCCCGATGCTGCGCACCCTGCTGAGCCACAAGCTCGTCAAGGTCACCGGCCGCGCCGACGTGCCCGGCCGCCCGCTGCAGTACGGCACCACCCAGCAGTTCCTCGACCGCTTCGGCCTCGCCTCGCTCGAAGACCTGCCCAGCGTCAAGGAATGGAAGAACCTCGGTTGACCACCCCCGGCCTTGCTTTCGCCGGCGTGGTTCCCTATCCTTCGCGCCCCAAAACGCACGTCCCGTTCGTCTAGTCTGGCCTAGGACCCTAGATTTTCATTCTAGTAACAGGGGTTCGAATCCCCTACGGGATACCAGAAAGCCCCGTCGTCGCGAGATGACGGGGCTTTGTTTTGTCCGGTTGCGGGGGGCGGTCAACTGCGAGCCGTGGAGATCCCCGACTACCAAGCATTCATGCTTCCGATCCTGCGGCTTCTCGCCGACGGCGAGGAACACGAAGGCAAGCATCTCATTGCGGCGATAGCCAGCGAGTTGGGACTCACCGAAGAGGAGTGCCGAAAGCCGCTGCCCAGCGGCGGGGATACCTATCTGCGCAACCGTTACGGGTGGGCACGGACCTACCTCAAGAAGGCCGGGCTCGTGGCC
>DRKG01000488.1 GCA_011051855.1 bacterium
AGCCGGTCCGGTGGTCGGAACCGCCGCGGTGGCTTGCGTGGCTCGCGGTGTTCGCCCCTTGGGGTGCGGCGTTGTTGGCGCTCGGGTTCGTGCGTCGCCATCGGCGCCGTCGGGCCGACGTCACCGGGCAGCGGGCGCGCGGTGCCCGGCGTGCGTTCGAGGCGGCGCTCCGGCGCGGTGACGACGCGCTCGACGCGTTTGCCGGCTACCTCGGCGACCGGCTCGCGGTGCCACCGGCGGCAGTGCTCTCGCCCGAACTGCGCCAGCGATTGCTCGCCGCCGGTCTCGACGAAGCGGCCGCCGCCGACGTCGAGCAGTTGGTCGAACGCGGCACGGCGGCGCGCTACGGCGGCGGCGGGCGACTGACGGTCGACGAGGTGCGGACGATGGTGCAGCGGCTCGAAGGCGCGAAGTTCGGGGCGGGCGGCTGGCTGCCGTTGTTGCTGCTGCCGCTCTTGTGGTCCGCGGCGCCGTTGCCGGCGCAGCAGGAATCGGCCGTCGCCGCCTACCGGAACGGGGACTACGCGGCTGCCGAGGCCGGTTTCGCCGCCGCCTACGAGGCGACCGGTGACCGCCGTCTGCTGCGCGCGCGCGGCAACTGCTTCTATCGTCTGGGAGACCTCGCCCGGGCGCGTTGGGCGTATGAGTGTGCGCGGATCGGGCTGCCGCGCGATGCCGAACTGGCCGCGAACCTGCGCGTGGTGCGGCGCCGCCTCGAACTACCCGAGCCGGCGCTGGGTTTCGGCGCGGAGATGCAGGCGCTGCTCGAACGCATGACTGCGATGGAACGCCTGCTCGCGTGCAGCGCGGCGTCGGCGATCGCGGCCGCGTGCCTGCTGTTCGGCTGGCGTCGCTTGCCGGTGCGGTGGCTCGGCTTTGCCGCACTGGTGCCCGGCGCGTGGTTGGCGATTGCGATCCTGTGGTGGTTGCCGTCGCGGCCCCCGAAGGCCGTCGCCCTGCAGCCGCTCGCGCTGCGAGCCGAGCCGCGCGACGATCTGGCGGTGATCGCGCGCGTGCGCGCGGGGGCACTGGTCGAAATCCGCGGCGGTGCCGCTGCCGAGCACGTGCGTGTCGCTGCGGGCGATCACGTAGGTTACGTGCCGGCCGAGGCAGTCGGGATCGTGCGTTGATGCGGACCAGGCGCGGGATGTCCCCAGGTCCGGCTGCCGCGACGTATGTCACGGCGAATCAGTGACCTCCGGTTTCCGGTGCGTAGGGGAAGTGTCCCATCAAGCGGGTCGGTGGCGATGACGAAGTTGCGGCTACCGACAATGACGATGCTGAACACCACTGCGACGATCATCAGGATCCAAGACCTGCTCGAAAGGTGGCGCAGCATGGGGTCGCGCCGCCTGCGCAACGGCACCGAGTTGCTCGCCGCGATTCCCGACGGCGACCAGCAGGCGTGGATGCACGTCGTGTTCGCCGGCGAGTCCGAAGCAGATCTCGACCAGCTCGAGGGCGAACTCGGCAAACCACTGCCGAAGCGCCTGCGCACCTTCTACCGCGGCTGTGGCGGCATGACGTTGTTCCAGGGGGCATTCATGCTGCACGGCATCCGCCGGCCGGGCTTCTGCGAGGGGGACGGCAGCCTGCAGCCGGAGAGCTTGGTCGAACTGAACCATTCGCTCGACATGGCCGGCTGGTTGCCCGAGTGCGCGGTCGCGTTCGCGGCCAATGGCTGGGACGGCTCGGTGTACGTGCTCGGCATGGGGCACACCGACGAGCAGGTCGTGCGCTGCGACCGGCAGACGGGCGATATCACCGAGCGCCACCGCGACGTGTTCTCGTGCGTCGAGGCGCGGCTCTACCGCCTCGACGAGATGTCGATGTAGCGCCGCGCCGACCGCGGCTTCAGCCGAGCATGCGTTTGGCGCGCCAACCGGTCAGCAGCAGGAGGCCGCCGATCAGGATGAACACGAAGGCGACCAGGTAGGTCAAGAGCTCCGGGTTCATGATCAAGAGAACCCCGAGGCCGATCGAGCCGCAGCCGAGCGCGAGCAGCAGCGACGGGAGTTGGGGTGGGAGTGACGGTACTCCGGGCATGCGGCCCTTCAGGTTGATGTCCATGGTGGTTGGCCCGGGTCAGAGGCGGCGTTCGTAGATGCGGTAGCGGCGATACGGCGTGCAGCCCAGGGATTCGAGCGGGCCGAGCATGTCGCGGTTGTCTTCGAGGATCCAGCTTGCTTCGACGGCGTCGAAACCGGCGTCGATGCCGTCGCTGGTGACCGTGTTCATCAGCAGCACGTCGAGGCCGGTGCGCCGGTGTTCGGCCAAGGCGCCGAGCGTCAGCACCCGGATCAGGTGCTTGTTGCGCATCGCGCGCAGGAACTTCCACCAGCCGAACGGCCACAACCGCCCGTCGCAGGCCTTGGCGCCGACGTTCACGTCGGGTAGCGCGAGCACGAAGCCGACCGGCTCGCCCGCCTTCTCGGCGATGTGCAGCAGTGCCGGGTGGGCGACCTTCTTGAGGTCCTTTGCCTGGGCGAGGAACTCCGCTTCGGTCATCGGGACGAAGCCCCAGTTGCGCTCCCAGATGCGTTCGTAGAGGTGCCACAGAACGCGGCATTCGGCGTCGAAGCGGCGCAGGTCGACGCGGCGCACGCGGATCCCGGTGCGCTTCTTGATGCGCGCCGTCAGCCGGTCCATGCGGGCGCGGTCGAGGCTGTGCGCGGTGCCGTGCAACGCCAGCAGATCCTTGGCCTTGTCGAGGCCGAAGCTCGCGAGCCAGTCCGCGTAGCGGGGCGGGTTGTAGGGCATCATCATCACCGGAGGCCCCGGGCGACCGTCGACCAGCAGGCCGCATCGGTAGTTGGTCGACAGGTCTACCGGCCCGCGCAGGGACGTCGCCGAGCGCCGACGGCACCAGTCGGCGGCGTGGCGCAGGACTGCGTGTGCGGCGGCTTGGTCGCGCGCCTCGAAGTGGCCGAAGAACCCGATCCGATCGCCGTGGAAGTCATCGTGCAGTCGGTCGCGGCAGGCGCTGATCCGGGCGACGCAGGCACCGTCGCGGAAGCCGGCGAACGCTTCGAACTCGGCGTGCTGGAAGAACGGGTTCCGGTGGGATTCGAGTTGCCAGCTCTCGGCTGCGGTGATCGGCGGCACGTAGTGCGGGTCGCCGCGGTAGAAGTCGCGCTGCAGGTCCAGGAAGCGGCGGGCCGACCGCACCGGGCGGATCTCGACGTCGGCGGGATGG
>DRKG01000489.1 GCA_011051855.1 bacterium
CCGCCGCAACTGCGCCACCGGCAAGCCCGGCCGCGACGGAAAGTCGATGTTGTTCACGGTCGCGACCCAGGCGGCGCGAAACTCCGCCCGCGGTCCGCCCGCGCGTCCGCCGGCAGTGCGCGCGGGCGGCGACGCCGCCGCACGGTGCTGCGCATCGATGCGCGCGGAGCACGCGAGAAGCGTCGAGAGCAGCAGCAGCGCCAGCAGGTGGAGACGATCGAGCATGGCCAACGTTGGTCCGGACCGACCCGTATCATGCCCGGTTCGGCTACGGGCGCCCACCGTCGGGTGTGTCGATCGTGCGCGGTCGGGTGTTGGTACGTCGGGCCGGTTTCCCCGCCGCCCGAGCGCCGCGCCCGCCGCCGTGCAGGCTCGGCGCGATCGGGCTACGTTGCACGACCGCGCGCCGCGAATGTTTCGCGGTGCCAACGATTCCGCCGCCATGCCCGCCATCGTCCGCCTCGCCCTGCTCGTCACCTTCTGCTCGTCGCTGCTGCTCGCACAACGAGAGCGCCGGCCGGAAGCGTTCCAGATCGCGCTCGGCATGCAGCAGCGCGGGCTCCACGAGGAGGCGAGCGGCTACCTGACGAAGTTCCTGGACGGCCACCCCCAGCACCGGCTGGCGCCCGAAGCGTGGTATCGCCTGGCGCAGTGCCGGGAAGAACTGGGGCAAGTCGACGCTGCGATCGCGGCGCTCGGCAAGGCGCTGGCGTCCGGCGGCGCGGACTTCCCGTTGCGCGCCGAGGCGCTCTACCGGCTGGGCAATCTACGACAAGGCAAGGGCGACGCCGAACGCGCTCGCGAGGCATTCGCGACCCTCGTCGAGGAGCTCGACGGTGCGCACTACCTGGCGGCGGCGGCGAGCTACGCCGTCGGCGAAGCGCTGCGCGACCTCTCCAAGGACGAAGCGGCCGCCGACGCGTTCGCGCGTGCCGCCGAGTTCGCCAAAGGGGAGCAACGCAGCTTCCGCTTCCCGGCGTGCTACCAGTTGGGATTCTGCCGGCTGCGCCTGCAGCAGTTCGAGCGCGCAGCGGCCGCGTTCGAGGCGGCGTTCTCGGCGGCCACGGACGACGCGGCCAAAGCCGAGTGCCGCTACCTGATCGGCGATGCACTGCTGCGCCTCGAACGCTTCGAGCAAGCCGGAGCGGCGTTTGCGCGGGTGCTCCAACTGGGCGGGGAGTTCGCCGACGACGCCCAGTACGGGCTCGGCTGGGTCGCTCTCGGCCAAGGAGATCGCGCGGCGGCGCTCGCCGCGTTCGCGCGATTGCTGCAGCGCTACCCGGATTCGCCGTTCGCCGCAGGGGCTCGGCTCGAACGCGCCCGCTGCCTGTATCAGAACGAAGACTACCAAGGCGCCTTGCAGGAGATCGAGCCGTTGCTGGCCGACGGCCATGCGCTGGCGCGCGAGGCGCGCGAGCTGCAGGGGCTGTGCGCTCTGGCGAGCGGTGCTGGCGCGGTCGCGGTCGACACGCTTCAGCGCGCGCTGGCGGACGCCGACGAAGCCGACAAGCCGCGCTTGGCGTTTGCGCTCGGCGAAGCGCTGGCCGACCTGAAGCGCTGGCCCGAAGCCCTGCGTGCCTACCGGCAGGTGCCGGCTGCGGCCGGCGCAGAGTTGTACGGAGATGCGCTCTACGGCGCCTGCCACGCGCTGCACGAACTCGGTCGACACGAAGATTCGATCGTCGCTGCCGAGGCGGTGTGCGCGCTCGAACCCAAGCACCGCACGCGATCGCTGGCGCGGCTGGCGATCGCCGAGAACCGGTTCGCCCTGCAGCAGTACGAACGCTGTGAGCCGATCTATCGCGAGCTACTGAAGGCGGGCGAGCACCGTGAGACCGCCGCATGGAAGCTCGCGTGGTGCCGCTACCTGCGCGGCGCCAGGCGGGAGGCGGCCGACCGCTTCCGGACCATCGCCGCAGATCCGCAAGGTGTGCACGCAGAGGAAGCCCTGTTCATGCAGGCGCTCGCGCTCTACGAAGCCGGCGAACGTGGGCAGGCGCTCGCCGAGGCCGATCGCTACCGGGCGCGCTACCACGAGGGTCGGTTCCTCGATCGCACCGAGCGCATCGCCGCGCGCGTGCTGCGGCAGCAGGGCGACTACGGCGCGGCCCGACGGCGACTCGAACGCGCTGCCGCGATCGCCCGAACGCACGGCGCCGCCGACACCGCCAACGCCGACCTCGCCGCGCAGGCGGATCTGGCCTACCAGCAGGGCGACTTCGCGGCCGCGGACGAGCTGTTCGGCAGACTGGCCGGACTCGACGACGCCGTCGGCGCGCGCGCACTCGCCGGCCGCGCCTGGTGCGCCTTCGAACTCGACGACGACGACGCGTGCCTCGAGTTTCTGGCGCAGGCCCGGCGCCATCCGGCGGCTGGTGAAGAACTCGCCGGACTGCTCGAACTGGAATCGGCAGTACAACATCGTCGCCAAGACTGGCCGGCCGCGATCGCCGCCGCGCGGACGTTCCTGGAACGGTTCGCGGACCACCCGAAGGCCCCGTCGCTGCGCTACGCGCTCGGCGTGGCGCTGGCCCGGGCCGGGCAGCAGGAGCCGGCGCGCAAGGTGTTCACCGAGCTACTCGCCAGCGGCACCTACGCCGACGTCGACCGCCTGCGTTACGAGCTGGCGTGGGCCTGCCGGCGCAGCGGCGACGACGACGAAGCGCTCCGCCAGTTCGCGGCCGTCGCGAGCAGCAGCGACGACCCCGAACTGGCCGGCGAAGCACGTCTGTTCCTGGGCACGGCTCTGCTCGCCGAGGATCCGCCGCAACTGGCCGAGGCGACCGAGGTGCTCGAAGCAGTGCACGGCAGCCATCGCGCGCAGGCGCTCTACCGGCTCGCGTTCGCCGAGTTCCAGGCGACCGACGGGGATCGACGGCTGTGGACGAAGGCGCGCGACCACTTCGCTGCCATCGCCACCGAGGGCGGTGCGTTGCTCGGCGAAGCGCTCTACCTCGGCGCCGAGTGCTGCCGTCGCCTGGGTGACTACAAGGCCGCGGTCGAACGCGCCGCCCGCCTGCTGCGCGAGCTGCCGGAACACGAACGGGCTCAGCGCGCGCGCTTGTGCCTCGGCGAGTGTGCGCTCCTCGCGGGCACGCCGGATGCAGCGGTCGCCCCGCTCGAACGCTTCTTGCGCGAGCACGACGCCACTGGCGACGAGGTCGCACGCGCCGATGCAGCGCGCGCGAATCTGTGGCTCGGACGTGCCCGCCTTGCGCGGCGCCAGCACGAACAGGCAGAGCGCCGGTTCGTGCGCGCCACCGAACTGAGTGACGGCCCGGTCGGCGCGGAGGCGCAGTTCCGCCTGGGCGAGAGCCGGCGGCTGCGCCAGGACCTGAACGGCGCCGCCGATGCGTTCGTCAAGCTACCGATCCTCTACGGCGACGCGACGTGGGTGCGGCGCGGCCTACTCGAAGCCGGTCGCACCTACATGCGGCTGAAGCAGCCGAACAAGGCGCGGCGGTTCTACCAGGAACTGCTCGACGAGCACGCCGGCAGTGA
>DRKG01000490.1 GCA_011051855.1 bacterium
CCGCACGGTGACCAAGTACCGCAAGGCCCTCGGCATCGAAAGCAGCAGCCGCCGCAAGCGCTTCTGACTACCGGCGGTAGTCGGCCGAGCGGATGCCGTACTTCTGCATCAGCTTCTGGAACGCACTGCGCGCCATGCCGGCCTCTTCACTGCAGTGGGTGACGTTGCCCTTGTGCCGCGTCAACAGCTCCTCGACATAGGTCTGCTCCATCGCGGCGATGCGACGCGCCTTCATCTCCTGGAAGGTGCCGCCCTCGCCCACCGGCAGCTCGCGCCGCGTGTCGGCGGGGACCGCGACGGGATCGGAGCGCACCTCCGGCGGCAGATCGTCGAGCGTCAGCTCCGGCGGCTGCCCGAGCGCGCAAGCGCGTTCGATCGCGTTGCGCAACTGACGCACGTTGCCGGGCCAGTGGTAGGCGCGCAACCGCTCGGCCGCCGCCGGCTGCAACCGGGTGATGCCCAGCCGGTTGCCGAAGCGTTCGAGGAAGTGCGCGACCAGCAGGTCGACGTCTCCGGTCCGGTCGCGCAGCGGCGGCACCTCGATGCGCACCACGTCGAGACGGTAGAACAGGTCGGCACGGAACGTTCCCTGCTCGACCTGACGCTGCAGATCGCGGTTGGTCGCAGCGACGATGCGCACGTCGACGTCACGCTGCGCACTGCCGCCGACCGGCCGCACGCTGCGTTCCTGGATCGCGCGCAGCAGCTTCGACTGGAACTCGAACGGCAGTTCACCGAGTTCATCGAGGAACAAGGTGCCACCGTCGGCGACCTGGAACAGGCCGAGCCGGTCCGCACCGGCCCCGGTGAACGCCCCCTTCTTGTGACCGAACAGTTCCGACTCGAACAGGTCCTGCGGGATCGCGGTGCAATCCACCGGCACGAACGGCTTGTCGCGGCGCTCGCTCGAATCGTGCAGGTGGTGCGCCAGCAGCTCCTTGCCGGTTCCGCTCTCACCGATCAGCAGCACCGAAGCATCGGTGCGAGCGGCGCGTTCGAGCATCTGCACCACCTCGCCGAACACCGGCGAACTGTAGATCAAGCGCCGGCCGGCGACCCCCGTGCGCAACCGTTCCCGCAGCCCTTCGTTGTTGGCCTTGACGCGCCGGTGGGCCAACGCCTTCTGCACCCGCTCGATCAGATCCCGTTCCTCGTAGGGTTTGGCCAGGTAGTCGAAGGCCCCCTGCTTGATCGCCGACACCGCCATCTGCAGATCCGGGTAGCCGGTCAACAGCAACACCTCGACGTCGGGATCGCGTTCGCGGATCGCGGCGAGCAGCTCCATCCCGCTCATCCGCGGCATGCGCACGTCGCTGACCACCACGTCGAACGCTTCCCGATGCAACAGCTCGAGCGCTTCTGCCGCCGAGGCGGCGCACTTCGCCTCGTAACCCGCCCGTTCGAGGAAGTAGGCGCACGATTCGGCGAGGTCGGTCTCGTCGTCGACGACCAGCACGCGCTGCGCAGCAGCCTTCATCGACGGCCCGCCTCCGCGTCCCTCGCCCGGCACTCGCGACAACGGCCGTAGAGACGCAGGCTGTGCCGCTGGATCTCGAAACCGGCGCGGCGGGCCGCCAGTTCTTGACGGCGCTCCAGTTCGTCATCGCGGAACTCGAGGATCTTGTCGCATTCGAGGCAGACCATGTGGTCGTGGTGCTCGTGGCCGAGCACGTGCTCGAAGCGCCGGCCGCCGTCGCCGGTATCGAGCGCCTCGACGAAGCCTTCCTCCTCGAGCACGGCGAGCGTGCGGTAGACGGTGGCCCGCGAGACCTTCGGGTCGACCTTGCGGCACAAGTCGAGCAACTGCTCGGCGGTGAAGTGTTCGTGCGTGCGCAGCGCCTCGCGCACGATCAGCGCGCGCTGCGAGGTCCAGCGAAACCCGCACTCGCGCAGGTGCCGCTCGACGATCTGCAGTTCCTGATCGGCCTTCACCACGCCTTCACCATACGGGCTGCTTGTCGGAGCGGGCTACTGCGCGCCGATGTCGTGCCGGTAGTGCATGCCCTCGAACTCGATCGCCTGCAGGGCCTGGTAGGCCCGTTCGCGCGCCGCGGCCGCGTCGTCACCGAGCGCCGTCACCGCCAGCACCCGGCCGCCGGCGGTCTGCAGGTCGCCACCGGTGCTGCGCGTGCCGGCGTGGAACACCTGCAGATCGGGGCCCGTGGCGACGCGATCGAGCCCGAAGATCGGCACGCCCTTCTTGTAGTCGCCCGGGTAGCCGCCGCTGCACGCGACCACGCAGACGGCGACCCGCCGGTCCCAGACCGGCGCCTCGACGCTTTCGAGCCGCCCCTCGGCCGTCGCCAGCAACAGCGGCACCAGGTCGCTCTGCAGGCGCATCAACAGCGGTTGCGTTTCGGGATCGCCCAGTCGGCAGTTGTACTCGAGCACCCGCGGCCCCTGCTGCGTCAGCATCAGGCCGGCATAGAGGAAGCCGCGGTAGCGACGCTGCTCGCGATTCATCGCGTGCACGGTCGGAAACACGATCTGGGTCTCGATCTGCCGGGCCAAACGCGGCGGAATCGCCACCGGCGTGATCACCCCCATGCCGCCGGTGTTCGGGCCGGTGTCGCCGTCGCCGACCGGCTTGTGGTCGCGGGCCGGTTCGAGCGGCACGATCGTCTCGCCGTCGGTCAGCGTGATCAGCGACACCTCGGGCCCCTGCAAACGCTCCTCGAACAGCACCACGTTGCCGGCGTCGCCGAAGCGCCCGTCGAAGCATTCGGAGACCGCGATGCGGGCGTGCTCGTTGTCCTTGCACACCACCACTCCCTTGCCGGCGGCCAATCCCGAAGCCTTGACGACGATCGGTCCGTCCTGCCGCGATTCGAGGAACGCACGCGCCTGGGCCAGACCGTCGTAGGCCCACCACTGCGGCCCCGGGATGCGGTGGTGCTGGCACAACCGGCGCGCGAACGCCTTGCTGCCCTCGAGTTCGGCCGCGGCGCGATCGGGCCCGAAGCACAGGCGGCCGCGCTCGCGGAACAGGTCGACGATGCCCGCGCACAGGGGCGCCTCCGGCCCGACCACGGTCAGGTCGATGCCGTTGTCGACGGCAAAGCCCACCAAGCCCTCGAGGTCATCGGCGGCGATGTCGACGTTCTCGCCCAGCTCGGCCGTGCCCGGATTGCCCGGCGCCGCGAACACACGATCGACCAGCGGCGACTGCTGGATCTTCCAGGCGAGGGCGTGCTCCCGGCCGCCCGAACCGACAACGAGGACTTTCATCGAGCCGCGCAGGGTACGGCACACCGACGCCCGGGAAAAGGCTTTCACCGCCACCATCGCTCGGCACCATCAGGCGATGCAACCCGCCCGCCTGTCCCCGTGGCTCGACCGCATGCTCGGGCTGTGCCCGATCGCGATCGCCGTGCTGTGGGTAGCGGGCGTCGCCGAGTTCCGCGGCGAGTCCCTCGACCCGGTCGGCTGGGCCTCGCTGTTCGCATTCGGCTTCGCGCTGCAACTGGTGATGCACCGGACTTACCCCAAGCGGCCGCTGCCGAAGCTGCCCGAGGGGGCCCGCGCGACCCGGCTGTCGTTCCTGGCCGCGATGATCATCGGCTCCCTCGCGGGCCTCATCGGCGGGGTCGTCGAGCTGTTCGCGCAGCACTGGTTCCCGAGCGAGACCCCGTGGGGCCTGCGCACCCTGTGGCACGCCGGCTGCGCGTTCGGCGCCGTCTACTGCCTGTTCCTGCGGCGGCTGCTCCCCGTGCTGCCGGCGTAGCGCGCGCCGGGCGCGACTACCCGAACCTGGTGATGCCGGGGATCGCGACCTCACACTTCGGCGGCTGGTCCTGCCAGGACGTCAGCTCCGGCATCAACACTTCCTTGCTGTCGTGCGCCTGCTGCCAGGTGATGCGCTGGCCGGTGTAGGCTGCCATGCGGCCCATGATCGCCATCAGCGTGCTGTTGCACATGTATTCGCCGTTGTTGATCGGCCGGCCGGCGCGCAACGCCGCGAACATCTCGTCGTGCTCGGCCTGGTACATGTTCCGGGCGCGATCGGCGAACCGCCAGTCGTGCTTGCCGGCGATCAAGTGGCGGAAGACGTTGGCCTTGCCTTCGGTGCCGTAGACGTATTCGTTGACGTCGCGCCAACAGCCGTTCTGTTGCCGGCAGTTGCTGAAACCCTTGGTGCCGTCCTGCCACTCGAAGACGGTGCTGAAGTGGTCATAGACGTTGCCGAACTTCGGGTCGGTACGCTTCTGCCGGCCGCCGAGCGACGACGCCGCCGCCGGGTACACATCGCCCTTGATCCACGCCATCATGTCCAGCGTGTGGATGTGCTGCTCGGCGATGTGGTCGCCCGACAGCCACGTGTAGTAGAGCCAGTTGCGCACCTGCCGCTGCAGCTCGCTCCAGCCCTTCTCGACGTTGCGGAACCACAGTTCGCCGGTGATGTAGTTGCCGTGGATGGCCAGGATGTCGCCGACGGCGCCTTCCTGCAGCTTCTTGACGATCGCGCGGCGGCCGTCGTGGTAGCGGTAGCACAGGCCGCTGACGACCGACAGGCCCTTCTGCCGCGCGAGCCTGCACGCAGCCTCGACGCGGCGCACCCCCGGAGCATCGGTTGCGACCGGCTTCTCGGCGAAGACGTGCACACCCTTCTGCACCGCCTTCTCGATCTGCATGGGGCGGAATCCCGGCGGGGTCGCCAGCAGCACCACGTCGACGCCGGTCGCCAGCACCTGGTCGAGCGCATCGAGGCCGACGAAGCGGCGCTCGCGCGGGACCTGAAACTGGTCCTTGCGCTGGTTGTTGGCAGCGGTCTTCTCGACCGAGGCGAGACCTCCCTCCAGGCGATCGGCGAACGCGTCGCCGGCGGCGTAGAGCACGTTCTCGCGGTGGGCCATGATGGCCTGCACGGCCGCACCCGATCCGCGACCGCCGACGCCGACGATGCCGATCTTCAGCTCGCCGCCGCCCTGGTGCACGGGGGTCGCCGCCCGCAGGGCGCCGAGCGAACCACTCGCGGCCGCACCGCCGGCCACGGTGGCAGTAGTCTTCAGGAACGAGCGACGGGAGGGCTGCTTTCGGGTCATGGCTTCGTGGATCGCATGCGGGCAGGGGCGCCGTGAGGGTAGCCCTGTCACCGAGCCTCCCCAAGCCGGAAGGCGGCTGCGTCCTCGACAGCCGCGCCGCCCGCACCGTATCCTGTGGCGATTCCCGGCAGACCCCGCCGAGGCAGCCTGCCCCCGCTGCCGCGACCCCAACGCTCGCGTCCACGAATGCGCCGATACGCCCTGCTCCTTTTCCTGTGCGCCTGCACGGTCTTGTCCAGCGACGAGAGCCAGCGGCTCACCACCCACAAGCGCAACGCCGCGCTGTTCTTCGAAGGCGGCAAGCTGCAACAGGCCCTGATGCAGGCCGAACGGGGGCTCGAAATCGACCCCGACGACTACAAGCTGAACGTCATCAAGGGCGCGGTGCTGTTGCGCATGAGCGGCGACGACCCGAAGAAGCTGGACGAGGCGACCCGCATCCTGGCCCGCGTCTTCGACTGGCGCTCGCCGCGTCGGCACGAGCACTACGAGCTGCTCTACTACGGCCTCGCCGAGCAGAAGCACGGCCTGCGCAAGCTCGCCGAGGCCATCCGTCTCGACGACGAGGCGCGGCGCAAGCCCGCGAGCAGGGACGAACTGCAGCGGCAGGCCGACGCGGCCCGGCGTGCGGCGAGCGCGCGCATGGAGCACGCGGACGAGCTGTTCTCGGTGCTGGTCGACAACGGCGACCTCTTGCTGTCGGCGCACAAGCACCGGCTGTTGCTGGCGAGCCAGCTCGGCTGGGACCAGCGCTTTCGCGATTCGACCGAAGCGTTCCTGCAACAGGTGCAGAAGGAACAGGAGATCGCCGAACGCAAGATCGCGGCCACCGGCACCCCCGAATACGAGGCCGAGCTGATGCGGGTGCGGGCCGATCTGCGCCGCGACGAACTCGAGGTGCGCGCGCTCTACGCCGACTGGCTCTACCGCCGCAAGGACTACGAAACGGCGCGGGCCCAGCTCGACCGCGTCCTGGAACTCGACCCGAGCCGCAGCAGCGACTACTACAACCGCGGTCGCGTGCTGGTCGAGCTCGGCAAGATCGAAGCGGCCAAGGCGGACTTCACGCGCTTCTTGAGCACCTCGCACCTCCCGGCGAGCAGCGAGAAGCGCACCTACGCGGCCCGCATCCTGAAGATGTGACGCGATGACCGCGACGGCGACCTTGCCGG
>DRKG01000491.1 GCA_011051855.1 bacterium
CATGCGGCGTCAGGCGGCCGCCTGCGGCGTCCGTTCGCTCCGCGAACTCCTTGGCAGAATGCTCGGCGTGGCCACGGCCACGCCTGCGCTTCTGCAGTCGCCTTCCTTGCCTGGGCGCGGATTGTGCGCACCTGGGGCACTGGTTCATGCATAGATCGGGCTAGGTTGTGGCCGAGGTTGCGTCGATAGCGACTCCACGGCAGGAAGTGATCGATGTGGCCCTTGCTGTCATCCAGGCGGTAGAGGAACGCAATCGGTTCGGCGGCGTCGCGAACGCGCTGCAAGCGGGGCAGCGGCATGGAGATGATCGTGCGACGAACATTGCGGTGCAGGCCAGCCCTTTGCGCATCCGTCAGGTGGTGGGGATGCGTCACCCCCTGAGCTTGAAGTTCGCGGATACGTTTCAGCACGGACGGGATCTGGCCGCCTCGATCCTGGGTGAGCACGCCGGCCCAATCGTCGTCGCGATGACTCCGGAATGGCGGCATCGGTTCGGCTACGATCCGGCTATCGGCGCCCGGAGAGCCCACTGCGTGCGGCTGTACGTGCGGCCAGTAGAGTTCGATGAAGTAGGTGGCCAGATCGCCGGCGTCGATCGGGGCACGCTCATCGTGACTCGGGTGCTCGAGCGCCCAGCGTGAGAGTGCCAACAGCAGCGCGTATTTGTAGGTGTTGACGAATTGGCCCTGTGTCAGCACCCGCTGCAGTTGGCGCACGAACTGCGCCTGCTGCTCGGCGGTTGGCTGGCGTGGGAGGTTCTCCATCGCAGATCGGCGCTGCTCACGAGCTGCACGACAGCGCCGAGCAGCCGGGTTTGTGGCGCGCCCACTCGGGGCGGCGGCCGGCGAGTTCCTGGTGTTCGGGTTGGTCGTCGAACGGTCGCTGCATCACCTGCAAGAGGCGTTCGAGGGGGCGCAGGTCATCCTGGTGGGCGGCGTCGATCGCTCGTTGGGTCAGCCAGTTGCGCAGCACGAAGTGCGGGTTGCTGGCGCGCATGGTTGTGCGGAGATCCGTGGCTGTCTGCGGCTCGTCGCGCGTGCGTTGCCACCAGCGGCGCAACCACGCGACGCCGGCGTCGACGTGGCTTTGCGGCGGGGAACCATAGAACGCCTCCGCGCACGCCGGCGGCATCGTCGTCGGAGCCGCGTGCAGTGTCACTGCGTCGCAGAGCGCGCGGAAGAAGATCGTCATGTCGGTTTCTTCGGCGGCGAGCCAGTCGAACAGGTCCTGCAACAGTTGGTCGTCGCGGCGTTCGGACGCGAACCGGATGCCGAGCTTGTCGCCGAACCGGCGCGTGGCCTCGTCGCCGTAGGTCGTCTGGTAGGCGCGCACGGCATCTTCGATGACGCGCTCGTCGCCGTCGCACAGCGGCAGCAGGGCCTCGCCGAGCCGCGCGAGGTTCCACAGCCCTACGGCCGGTTGCTTGCCGAACGCGTAGCGGCGTTGCTGCGCATCGGTGGTGTTGGGAGTCCAGTCGAGGTCGAAGTCGTCGATCCAGCCGTAGGGGCCGTAGTCGATCGTCAGCCCGAGGATCGACATGTTGTCGGTGTTGAGCACGCCGTGCACGAAGCCGATCGCCTGCCAGTGCGCGACCAAGCGCGCCGTGCGCTCGGCGACCTCGCGCAGCCACGCGGCGAGGCCGTCCTTGCCCTGGTCGACGAACTGCGGAAACCAGTGGCGCAAGGTGAACTCGACCAGCGCGCGCAGCACATCGGTCTCGCCGCGCGACGCCGGTAGTTGGTAGCTGCCGAATCGCAGGAACGTCGGCGCCGTGCGGCACACGATGGCGCCCGGCTCGCGCTGCGGGTGGCCGTCGTAGAACATGTCGCGCACGACGCCGTCGCCGGTGCGCACCAGCGACAGTGCCCGGGTGGTCGGCACCCCGAGCGCGTGCATCGCCTCGCTGCACAGAAACTCGCGGATGGACGAGCGCAGCACGGCACGGCCGTCGGCGGTGCGCGAGTAGGCGGTCGGTCCGGCGCCCTTCAGTTGCAGTTCGACGCACGTGCCCGCCGGCGTTTCGAGTTCGCCGAGCACGATCGCGCGGCCGTCGCCGAGCTGGCCCGCCCAGTGGCCGAACTGGTGGCCGCCGTAGTTGGCGGCGTACGGATCCATGCCTGGCAGCAGCGCGTTGCCGCCGAGCACCCGGGCGGCGTCGCCGCCGGCCAGCCATTCTTCGAGTCCGAGCTGCCGTGCGAGCGGACGCGAGAACGCCAGCAGCTCGGGTTTGGCCACTGGCGTCGGCTGCACGCGCGACCACAGCGCGTTGCGCACCTCGCGAGAGACCGGCGCGCTGTCGGGGTCGCCGGGCAGTTCGCTGAGGAAGCGGCGGTGGAAAACGGGCGTGGCCATGCCGCCTTCCTACCACAAACGCGGGCGCTACATTGCCGGAGTGCCGAACGTGTCGAGCTTTCCGCCGGTCGCCGACCCGAACGCCCGCGTGCTGATCCTCGGCAGCATGCCCGGCGCGGCATCACTCGCGGCGCAGCGCTACTACGCGCATCCGCGCAACGCCTTCTGGCCGATCCTCGCGGAGCTGTGCGGCTTTGCGCCCGAACTCGCCTACCCCGAGCGACTGCGGGAGCTGCGTCGCGCCGGCGTGGCGCTGTGGGACGTGCTGCAGAGCTGCGCCCGCGCGGGCAGCCTCGATAGCGACATCGAGCCGGCCTCGATCCGGGTCAACGACTTTGCGCGCTTCTTCGCCGACCACCCGGCCATCGCGGCGGTGTTCTGCAACGGCGGCACCGCGTATCGCCTGTTCGAGCGTCGCGTGCGTCCGTCGCTGCGGCCGCCGCATCGCGATCTGCCGGCGGCACAGTTGCCGTCGACGAGCCCCGCTCACGCGCGTCTGGACCTGGCCGGCAAGCGCGAACTCTGGCGGGAGCACCTGGCTCCCTGGCTGTGATCGGGCGCCGCCTACCGGCGCTCGATCACCTCGTCCGCCGGAAAGCGCACCTTGGCCGCCGTGGCGTACTTGTCGTCCGCGGAACGGTAGCCGGCAGCGCACGCACACAGGGTTGCGTAGCGCGTGCCCTTGAGTCCGAGCAGTTCGTCGTAGCCGTGCATGTCGATGCCTTCCATCGGGCAGGTGTCGACGCCCATCATCGCCGCCGCGGTCATGAACTGGCCGAGGGCGATGTAGGCCTGGCGCGCGTTCCAGCCGAACAGGTCGTTCGCCGCCCAGCCCTTGACCAGAAAGCCGGCGATCACATCGCGGTATCCCTTCAGGGCATCGGGGTCGGTTCCACGCACTTCGCACTGCCGGTTGATGTAGCGGTCGACGTCGTCATCGGTGGTCGTGCGCAGTGCGGCGAACACGACGTAGCGGTCGGCGTCGACGACCTGTGACTGGTTCCACGAGGCCGCACGCAGTTGTTCGCGCAGGTTGCGGTTCTCGATGACGAGGAACTTCCACGGCTGCAGCCCGAATGACGACGGCGCCAGGACCAGTGCCTGCTCGAGTGCGGACCAGGTGGCGTCCGGGATGCGCCGGTCGGGGTCGAAGGCCTTGACGGCGTAGCGCCAGTTGAGGTGCTCGACGGCCTGTTCGGGAGTCAGGTGGTGCATCGGCGGCTCGTGGGTTCGATTGTGGCGGCGGCTGCCGTTCAGCCATTCGCCATCAGGTCGGTCAACCGCCGGCTGAACGCAGCCGGATCACTCGGCAGCGAACCTTCGGCGAGCAGCGCCTGATCGTAGAGCAGTGCGGCCCAGTCGGTGAACCGTGAATCGTCGGCGAGGTTCTGCAACTTCTGCACGACGGTGTGCTCGGGGTTCAGTTCGAGGATGCGCTTTTGCTCCGGCAGGTCGTGGCCGGCTTCGCGCAGCACCCGCTCCTGGCGGGCGCTCATGGCGCCCTCTTCGCTGACCAGGCACGCCGGCGAGTCGGTCAGCCGGTCGGTCAGGCGCACCGTCTTGACGTGTTCGTCGAGCGCCTTCTGCACGCGTTCGAGCACCGGTCGAAGCTCCTTTTCGCGGGCTTCCTTCTTCTCCTTGTCCTCTTCGGACTCGGGCAGGTCCAGGGCGCCCTTCGCCGCCGAGACCAACGGCTTGCCATCGAACTCACGCAGCGCGTCGACCACCCATTCGTCGATGGTCTCGGTCATCAGCAGCACCTCGAAGCCGTGCTTCTGCAGCGCTTCGATGTGCGGGCTCGCCTTGGCCGCGGCGAGGCTGTCGGCGGCGACGTAGTAGATCGACTTCTGCTCTGCGGGCATGCGCGCGACGTAGTCGGCGAAGCCGGTGAGCGTGTCGTCGTCGCTGCCCTCGGGTCGGTGGGTCGTGTGGAAGCGCAGCAGCTTGGCGAGCCGTTCGCGCGCGTCGTGCTGGTGGTAGACACCCTCCTTCAGGTTGCGGGAGAACTCGCGATAGAAGGTGTCGTAGCGGCCGGATTCGCCTTCGGGCGCATCCTCGGCGGCGAGCTCTTCGAGCAGGCTCAGGGTCTTGTTGACGACCTGCTTCTTGATGAACCGTGTGGTCGCGTCCTTCTGCAGGATCTCGCGCGAGACGTTTAGCGGCAGATCCTCGCTGTCGACGACGCCGCGCACGAACCGCGCCCACTCCGGCACGATCTCCTGGGCGTCGTCCATGATGAACACGCGCTTGACGAACAGCTTGACGCCGCTCTTGCTGCGGTCGACGAGGTCGAACGGGGCCTTCTGCGGCAGGTAGAGCAGGCCGGTCAACTCGTGCGTGCCCTCGACCTTGAAGTGTGTCCACGCCAGTGGGTCGTTCCAGTCGTGCGACAGCGACTTGTAGAACTCCTTGTAGGCGTCGTCGTCGATCTCGCTCTTTGGCCGCGTCCACAAGGCGCGCGCCTGGTTGAGGGTCACCGTCTCGGTTTCGGTCTTCTTGTCGTCACCTTCGCCGGTGGTGCGCTCGACCTGCATCCGGATCGGCCAGCGCACGTAGTCGCTGTACTTGCGCACGACGTCGCGCACCGGCCACTCCTGCAGGTACTCCTTGCAGTCGTCCTTCAGGTGCAGCGTGATGTCGGTGCCGCGCTCGTTGCGCTCGGCCGGCTGGATCTCGAAGTCGCCCTTCGCCTCGCTGCGCCACGTCCACGCCTCGTCGCTGCCGGCCTTGCGCGAGGTCACCGTGACCGCATCGGCGACCAGGAACGCCGAGTAGAAGCCGACGCCGAACTGCCCGATCAGCGACACGTCCTTCTTCTGCTCGGCGGACAGCGACTGCATCAGCTTCTTGCTGCCGCTGCGCGCGATCGTGCCGAGGTTGCCGATCAGCTCGTCACGGGTCATGCCGATGCCGTTGTCGCGGATCGTCAGCGTGCCGGCGGCCTCGTCGCGCACCAGTTCGATGCGCAGTTCCTTGTCGTCACCGAGCAGGTCGTGCTCGGTCAGGGCGCGGAAGTTGAGTTGGTCGAGTGCGTCGGCCGCGTTGCTGATCAGCTCCCGCAGGAACACCTCGCGGTGCGAGTAGAGCGAGTTGACGACGAGCGACAGGACCTCGTTGACCTCGGCCTGGAACGTGTGCTTCTCGGCGGTAGACGACATTTCCGTGGGGCTGTAGGGGGGTGATGGGTTGGACTTTCGGGGGGAACAGGATTGCGACCTGTTCGCGAAGGTTCAAGGGGCTGGCCCCAGCCGTTGGGGGGTTCGCTACAGCGTGCCGATGGTCAACGTAAGCGCGTTGGTCGCGGTCGTCGCGATCAAGGCCAGTTGCGGGTCGACCTCGATCGGCAGAAGCTGGAGGTGGACCTGCGTGCCGGCGAGGCTAGGGGTGGGCGGGATCGGCAGTTGGTGGGCATAGGTGCCCTGAGCGGAGATGCCGACTTCGAGCACGTCGGGTGAGACGAGCAGATCGCAACCGGGCTGGGCGGCCGGGACTGCCAGTGCCGTCAGCGGCTGCGAAGTGGTCGTGAACCCGGTCAGGACGGCCAGGAAGGCGAACGACGGCAAGCCGGTCCCGGTGGCCGTGAAGGTGGCTCCGGTCCAGGGCAGATTGTCGGCGGCGAACAGGTTGTTGCCGCCGGAGCTCGCGCACGCGGTGCCGAAGGCCTGCGCGGTCGCCGGGCAGGTGGGGGCGAGTTCGGCGAGGTCGTCGGCGGCGATGGTGCCGGCCGCCGCGAAGTCGCCGCCGCAGACGATCGTGCCATCGGGGTGCTGTGCCAGGGCCCAGACGGTTCCGTCGGGGCCGTTTGCAACGGCCGTCCAGTTGCTGCCGTTCCAGCGCGCGAGTCGGCTGGCCGGGCCGCCGGCGAGGGTGGTGAAGAACCCACCGACGAGCAGGTCGCCATCGGGCAGCACGTGCATCGCCGCGACCCAGTTGTTCATGCCGCTCTGCATGTCCTGCCACGCCGTGCCGTCCCAACGGGCGATGCGGGCGGCCGGTTGTCCACCGGCCAACGTGAACAGGCCGCCGGCGATCAGGTCGCCGTTCGGCATCACGGCCAGCGCCAGCACGCGGTTGTCGACACCTGCCCCGAGCGGCTGCCAACTGGAACCATCCCAGCGCGCGATGTGATCGGCCGGCGCCCCGCCGGCGGTGTCGAAGTCGCCGCCGACCACGATGTCGCCGTTCGGCAACTCGACCAGTGCGTGGGCGGCATCGTTGACCCCCGAGCCGAGTGGGCTCCAGGCGCCGTTGCTCCAACGGGCGACGTGGCTGGCCTGCACACCGCCGGCTTGCAGGAACCAGCCTGCTGCGATCAGGTCGCCCCCCGAATGGCTGAGCACCGACACCACGGTCGAACTGCAGCCGGCGCCGAGTGGCAGCCAGTTGCTGCCGCCCCAGCGGGCGATGTTGTTGTGGCCGACACCGCCGGCGGCGTCGAACGTGCCGCCGGCCACGATGTCGCCGTTCGGCAGCGCGGCGAGCGAGTTGACGTGCCCCTGCACGCCGCCGCCGAGATCGGTCCAGGCCGTGCCGTCCCACAGCGCCGCGCCGTTGACGGTGCGGCCGCCGAACGAGGTCATCAGGCCACCGGCGACGATGTCGCCGTTCGGTTGCGCCAAGAGGGCCGCGACCTGGCCGTCGCCGCCGCGGCCGAGCCCCCCGAAGTTGGTGCCGTCCCAGATGGTGACGTGGCGAACGGCGAGGTCGTCGGCGAAGACGAACTGGCCGCCGATCGCGATCTCTCCGCCCGGCATCACCTGGACCGAGCTGGCCTCGGCGTCGACGCCGGCCCCGATCGGGGACCAGCTCGTCCCGTTCCAGCGAGCGACGCGGTTGGCCGTAGCCCCGCCGGCGGTGGTGAACGCCCCCGCCGCGATCAGGTCTCCACCCGGCAAGTTGGCCAGCGCCCGCACCGGGGCGTCGACGCCGGTGCCGAGCGGCGACCACTGCGATCCGTCCCAGTGTGCGATGCCGGCCGCAGCCACGGCACCGGCCGTGGTGAACGCGCCGCCCGCCAGCAGTTCGCCGTTGGCGGTGTGCGTCAGCGCGTAGACGGTGTCGTCGGTGCCGCCGCCGATCGGGTTCCAGGTCATTCCGTCCCAGCGGGCGATGCGGGAGACCGCGATGGCGTCGATGGTCGTGAAGGCCCCGCCGGCGACCAGGTCGCCGTTCGGCAGGGTCAGCAGCGCGTGCACCGGGGCATCGGCACCGCTGCCGAACGGCTGCCAAGTGCTGCCGTTCCAACGCGCGAGTGATGCCGCCGCGCTGGAGCCCGCGGTCGTGAACGGTCCACCGACGACGACGTCGCCGTTCGGCAGTTCGGCGATCGCGTTCACGGTGCCGCCGATGCCCGTTCCCAGCGGTTGCCAGTCGTTGCCGTCCCAGCGCGCGATGCCGTTCACGGTGGTGGCGCCGGCCGCCGTGAACGCCCCGCCGGCGAGCAGGTCGCCGTTGCTGGCGCGGACCAGGGTGAGCACCGCGCCGTCGAGACCCGTGCCGAGAGGTCGCCACTGGCTGCCGTCCCAGCGTGCGACGTTGTCGCTCGCGGTCGAGCCTCCGGAGAACGTGCCGCCGATGACGAGTTGTGCGTCCATCGGCCCTGCGCCGTCGGGGTCCCACAGAGCCGTGGTCGACACGTCGCCGTCGACGCCGGGGCGGCCGAAGCCGGCTACCCACTGGTTGGGACATTGTGCGCCGGCGGCGACGCACAGAGCGAAGGTGACGAAGCCCAGGGGGATGACTTGCATGGGTGCGGAACCGAGGGTGGAGGTCGATGCATATGCTACGGGCCGCCGGCAGCGCGTGCTGCCGGCGGCCCGTTCGCTCGCGCGGGAGCCGGGTCAGGCTCCCGTCGATCCGTCGATCAGAGTTTGCCGGTCTTGCACTTCAGACCGTTGCTGGTGATCGCCCCGAGGCCGAGGTAGTTGTTCACGCTGGTGCCGAACACGACCGACTGCAGGTCGAAGTTGTAGACGCGGCGGAACGGGCCACTCGCCGGCAGAGTCACCGCCGTCCAGGTGTGGCTGGTGGTGCCCGCCGGCAGGACTTCGAACATCAGCACGTCGAGGCTGGCGTGCAGGAAGCAGCCCGGCAGCCCGAGGCTGTCGAGCGGCAGGTTGGGTCGGCTGAGGCCGAAGATGCCGATGTGCGACAGCGCGCCGGCCGGGATGTTCTCGGTGGTCACGTCGAACGGCACCGGGCTGTTGCCCTGGATCGGACGGTTGCTCGCGGTCAGCGCCAGGTTCGGCGTGACGTCGTCGGCAGCCTCGATCGAGAACGGCGCCGTCGCCGTGATGTCGGTGTTGCCCGGGTCGGCGCTGGCGCCGCCGATCGAGTAGCCGATCAGGTAGTCCTCGGGGCTCGTTGGGGCGAGCGTGCCGATGCTCAACGTCCAGCCGCCACCCACGGTGTCGATGCGGTACTGCACGGTCGTCGGATCGGTCGTGCCGAACATGAAGACGCCGTCGTAGGTCACTTGGACCTGGCCGGAGGCGTCTTCCTCGTAGACCACCGGGCCCGAACCGGAGAGGTTCGGCGAGTGGTCGCTCCAGCAGTAGATCGCGGTCGACGGGTTGCTGAGCATGGCCGTGACGGTCGGCGACCAGTTCGTGCTGTTGCCGGGACCGAAGGCGACCTGGTTGTTGGAGAAGACTTCGACCCCGTAGCTGCCGACCGCGACGCTGACGTCGTCGCCGAGGACCAGCGGCACGGCGGCCGGATCGAGCGAGCCGACCGGGTTGATCGTGCCGGCCTGCAAGGTGATGTCGAAGCCGCCGCCGACCTTCGGCGTGGCGACGATCTCCTGGCCGTCGAGGTCGGTCGACGAAGCCGGGCTGAACAGCTCGTAGAACGACGCGTAGACCGCCGCGCCGCCGCAGCCGTCGCCCTGCGGGTAGACGGTCGCGATGCTCGGGCAGGTGCCGCCCGAGGTGTAGGGGATGCTGATGTTGACCAGCCGCGGGCTGAACAGGGAGCCACTGAACGGGACGTTCGAGCCGCCGCCGACCGTCAGTTCGAGTTCCGCCGTCGAGTAGGTCGTCGGCAGCGTCGTCGCGGTCGTGTAGGCGTGCTGCAGGCCCGAGCTGCAGACGAGCGCCACGCCGACCTTGCAGCCGGCGCCGAGTTGGAACGACGGCGCGAGGTCGACCGTGGTCGGCGTGCCGGCCGGGTTCAGCGTGGTGACGGTGCCGGTGCTGACCGGTCCGACCCAGTCGGGCGACGTGTGCGGATCGTCGCTGCCGTCCTTGAGGTACAGCTCGACCGTTCCGCCGGTGCTGGCGTTGCCGAAGTTGAGTTCGATGCTGGTGATGAAGACGCCCGCGGGATCGAGGCACTCGAGCTCGAAGTAGACCGCACCGCCGAGGGCGCCGCCGTTGTTGTTGGCGAACGTCGTGGTGAGCGGACTCTGGGCGGTGATGGCCGCCGTCGTGAGGATTGCTGCGAAGAGTGTGCGCATGGGAGGCATGTCTTTGGTTGCAGAAACACCGGGGGGCGAGGTGTGCGTCCCCGGATGACATCGGAATGCCCTTTGGGGCGCATTGCGACCTGTCGAAGTGGGGCGTCTTCAGCGTTCGGCCGACAACACGGTCCCATGGCGG
>DRKG01000492.1 GCA_011051855.1 bacterium
CCGCCAATGAACTCATATCGGCCAGTACTCCCGGAATCGAACCCGACTCGACGCCGGCGAATACCAGGCAGCCGGACTCGGCCGCAGTCAATGCCGCATCGAGCGCCGCGCAATCGCCCAATTCCGACACCACGATCACGTCGGCGGCGGTCGCCATCGCCTGGCGAACGCCGGCTGCGGCCGTCGTGACGTGCGTGCCGACCTCCCGCTGGTGCAGCAACGCACCGTGACTCTGGTGCACGACCTGGATCGAGTCTTCGATCGACACTACGTGACGCGCGCCGTCGCGATTGCAGGCGTCGACGATCGCCGCCAGGGTCAAGCTCTTGCCGGAACCGAAGAACCCCCCGATCGCCACCAACCCACGCCGGCAGCGGGTGAAGTCCTCGATCTGCGGGGGCAGATCCAGTTCGGCCAAGCGGGGCGGGGTCGCCGGCACCGGGCGCAACACCACGGAAGTGGTTCCGCCCACCAGCGCGATCGTCGCCCGATAGCGCTCTCCGCTGCGAGCGACGTAGAGCACCTCGACGTGTCCGCGGCGTTCGAGCCGTTCCCGATGGTCCGAGAACATCAAGTCGCGGGTGAAGTCGGCGACCTCGGCGGCGGTCACCGCCCCGTCATCGCCGACGACGAACCGCCGCTGGACGCGCAGCATCGGCGAGCGGCCCGGAACGAGATGCAGCGCCGACGCACCGAGACGAGTCGTCGCTGCCAGCAGGGACTCGAGTCGCATCGCATCCATCAGTTGGCCTCCAAGCCGAGCGCCTGCGCCCGGTCGAGCATTCGCACCTTGTCCGCCGCACGCGGCAGTACCTCGCCGAGGTCCACCGAGCCGGCTCCGAGCAACTCCAACAGGCTGTCGTCGAGCGCGTGGCTGCTGCCGCCCTTCGCGCGCAGCAGCAGCCCGAGGTCGGAGAGGTCGCCGCCGCGCAGGACCTCGCGCGCGGCTTCGTCGACGACCAGGAGTTCGGTCGCCGGCTGGGCCCCGGCATCCTCATGGCCGGGCACCAGCACCCGGACGAGCACGGCACGCAACACGGCCGCCAACGTCGCGCGCACGCGCGGCAGTTCGTAGGCCGGGTAGGAATGGCTCACCCGGCGCAGGGCCGCGACCACGTTGGCGGCATCCAACCAGGCCACGACCAGGCGGCCACCTTCGGCCGCGCGCAGCGCCAGTTCCAAGGTCTCCGGTGCGCCGACGTCACCGACGACGATCGCATCCGGATCCTCGCGCACCACGCTGCGCAGAGCGGCCGCACGCGTCGCCGCGTCGTCACCGAACCGCCGCCGCACGACCATCGCACCGTCCGTCGGCAGTTCCATCGGCTCGTCGTCGAGCACGACCACGTAGTGATGTTGGTCGCTGGCCAAGAGCCGCGTCAGCGACGCAAGCAGCTCCTGCCGACCTTCGCCGCGTTCGCCCGCGCACAGGACGAGCCCCCTCTGGGACCCGACCAGGTCGACGATCGGCCGCGGCACGCCGAGCGCATGTGGCTCCGGCACCGGAGAGGTCGAGAACGCCATCCGCACCGCAACGCCGTCGAAGTGGCGGAACGCGGTCGCGCGACCGCAACCGACGCCATCGAACGTGAACGTCCGCACGACGAAGTGCTCCTCGGCGAGTTTCTCCAGCACCTCGACGCCCATCGTCTCGCGCACGAAGTCCCAGACCTCGGGGCCACTGAGCACGTCGTCGGTCAACTGCCGCCAACGCGCACCGGCACGGATGCGCACCGGACGCCCCTCGCTGACGACTACTTCGGTTGCGCCATTCGCCTGCGCCGCCGCCAGCAGCGACCGCGCGGCGAGCCCGTCGGGAGCTACGTCCGCGGACCGCGCATCCCCGCGCGACCGCTGCTGCGCCAGCAACCGCTCGAGCGTCGCTTCCTGCAACAGTCCCTGTTCGACCAGAATGCGCCCCAACGGCCGCACGTAGCCGGTCAGTGCCTGGATTGCCAAGCAACGCTGCAATCCGGCCTCGTCCACGATCCCGCCCTCGAGCAGGATCGCGCCCAGTCGATCGTGTTCCATACTCCTTCGCCTCCGCAGCCAGAGGATCGGTCACATGGGGCGTTCGGCTTGAACGCCATCGGCCGCCGGCACAGCGGGCTGCTGCTTCAGCGATCGGCCAGTTCGGCCGCGAACGAGTTGCCGGTCATCCGCGCCTGGGCCGCCACCTGCCGCCAACGGAGCGCCGCACGGTCGCTGTCCCCCGCCGCCTGCGCCATGCCCGCGGCGAGCACGTTCGCCAGCAGCGGATCGCCGAGGTCGAGAAACCGGAGCTGTTCGGGCGCGAGCGGAACCCGGCGATCGAGCCGCGCGTCGAACGCGGCGTAACGCTCCCGGTCCTGCAAGGCGATCGCCGCGAGCAAGCCGGCCCACAGCGCCCGGGGCGTGTCGGCCTCCGATGCCAACTCCAGCGTCCGCTGGAGCATGCGCTCGCGTTCGTCGTGGTCCAGGTCCCCGTCGGCGAGCATCTCGATGGCGCCACCGAGCGGCGGCGTCGGGTGGCGGGTGAGCACCGCGCAGCCGACCACCGCGGCAACCATCAGGAGGCACACCAAGAGCGGGGCGGTCAAGACGCGGTCACGAGTGGTCATCGCGCACTGATGGCTACCGCAAGCGCCCCCGCGGCGCGACCTCGGGGGTTCCGGGTTTGCCGAAATCTGCTAGGATTCCCCCTTCAAAATCTGACGGTGATGTCCCGGCCCCCTCTGCGGCTGGCCCCCGACGAGCAGTGATTGCGTCCGAGCGCAATTCGTCGGGATCCGGGCCCCCGTCGCCCAAGTGCCCATGGCAACGAAAACGACTACGGCTTCCCCCAGAAAGAAGGCGACGAAGAAGAAGGTCACCAAGAAAGCTGGCGCCAGAACGACCGCCGGCGGCGCCAAGGCGGTCGCTCGCAAGAAGAAGGCGACCAAGGCCCCGGCGCCCCGCAAGCGCAAGGCTTCCGCCAGCTCGGCGGTCGCCACCCCTCCGGCCGCCCGCAAGCCCAGGAAACCCGCGTCCGAGCGGGCGGTCTTCCTGCCCCGGGCCGTCACCAGCGTCGACGACGACGACCCGCTGATGGCCCACGGCGGCGGCGGCGGCGGCTTCGGGCGCTGCGGCGGGCGCCTGCTGTCGAACCGACTGGAGCAGCAGCTCTGCAACCGACTCGGCATCGCCGGGGTCGTGCACAGCCACAGCCCGCGTCACTACGAGATCCGCTACGGCGACGGCAAGGTGGCCGCCTACGCCCCGATGATCGTCTTGCGCGGCCGCGGCCGCGAGGGCAAAGGCGTCGTGATCGAGGCGGTCGAAGACCCGAAGGCCCCGATCCTGAAGAAGATCGTCGCCTTCCGTGAGCAGTACGGCCAGGAGTTCTACATCATCGTCGTCGCCAGCGACGACGTGCTCGACGAGCTGCCGCTGGCC
>DRKG01000493.1 GCA_011051855.1 bacterium
CGCAGCACGCCGACCGGCCCCTACGCCAGCGAACTCGAGAACTTCCTGTTCGCCGATGACGACCGCCACGGCTACTGCATGCACTTCGCGTCGGCGGCGGCGCTGATGCTGCGCCTGCGCGGCGTACCTTGCCGCATCGGAGTCGGCCTCTACGGCGGCGACCCGGACTCGATCATCGACGGCGCGCGCGTGTTCGGCTCCCAGCACGCGCACGCATGGGTCGAGGTGCCGTATGAAGGGCGCGGCTTCGTCGTGTTCGATCCGACGCCGGCGCGGGCGCGCGGGCGCGCATTCGTGCCGGACTCCCGGCCACTGCAGGAAGCAGAGCCCGACGCCAGAGATCACACCGGACCGCTCACGCCGATTGCATCCGCGCTGCGCGATCTGCTGGCGGCGCCGTGGCCGTGGGCGCTGGCGCTCGCCATCGCATTCGCCATCGCAGTGTTCCCGCGTCGCCCGCCTGGCGCGCCGCAGCGCGCCACCTACCCGGTCGAACCTGGTGCGCGCCGCGCGCTGCGCAGACTGCTGCGCGCACTCGCCCGAGCGGGACACCAGCGCACGCCGAACCAGACCCTCGAACTGTTCGCGCGCGAGCTCGACCGCCGCAACCGTCTACCCGATGAAGTGGCCGCCGCATTCCGCTGCTACCAGGAGGTGCGGTTCGGCGGACGACCGTTCGACGACGACCGCAGCCAGGTCATGGAACGCGCCGTGCAGAGCGCCGCCCGCCTGCGCTCAGCGCGCGAGCCCTCGAACTGAGCGAACGGCCGGCCAGACGTATTCGCAGACCACGCCCTCGCCGTCGCGCGCGAACACCAGGTCGCCGCCGACGCGACGCTGCATGAACAGCGCACCGCCCAGACCGGCATAGGTCGCCGGATCGCGCGCGATCCGCGCCAAAGAGCCGTCGGCGAACGTCACCACCTGCAGCAGCGCCTCGATCGCAGCGGCATCGTTCGAAGCCGCGTGGCAACGCAGCACGACGCTGGCGCGTTCGCGATCGTCGGCGATCGACCGCGTGGTGCTCACCGCCGTCACGCGCACGGTTTCCGGATCGACGCTCTGCAGTGCCATCAGTCCATCCATGATGGCCTGCACCGCCTCTTCTCGCATCACGCGGATCACCGGCAGATCGCACGGCACTTCGGTGACCAGATCGATATCGGCCAGGTCGTACGACTTCTGCACCAGCGACAAGGCATCGGCCAGCAGGTCGGCAGGCTCGACCACCTCGACCTTCCGACCGCGCGCGGACAGCAGACGCGCCAGCGTGCGCACCATGCGCGAACCGAGCTTGGTCCCCTGCTCGAACTCTCGCAGGGTGGTGCGATCCCGCTCCTCGACCTCGGGGCTGATCGCCGCCGACAGCGCGAGCGCGGCGTTGAGCTGATTGCCGAGATCGTGCGCGAGGCTCGCCGCGAGTGCCGCGAGCCGACGGCAGCGCGCCGTCGCGAGCACCGTCGCCGCGCGGCGTTCGCGATCGTCGACGTCGCGCGCGCGCAACCACGTGCGGCCGCCGTCTGTGAGCTGCTCGAACGACCACCAACGACCCGCCACCAGCGCGACGACTTCGTCACCCTGCCGCAACCGGGCGCGCTGATCGTCATCGAGCGGCAGGCGATCGACGTGGTCTGCGACCGTCGCCAACCAGGCGGCGGTCTCCGGGGTGCACGGTTCAAGGCGACCGTCGGCGGCGATCCGGGCGATCGGATCGCGTATCAGGTCCGGCGGGACGGCGAGTGGCGAGCTCATGCCGCGGTTCTACCACTTCCGTCACTGCAATGCGGCCAAGCGCACGCGACCGCGATCGAAGGTGACGCGGCACCGACCGAGAAGGTCGACTCCGATCACACCGTGCACCGGGAACGTTCCGGACTGGCCCCGGTCGATCACCGGCAGCGTCACCTGCACGAACCGGGCGCCCGAGCACCGCACGACGAGATTGCGCACTTCGCGCACCGCCACCGTCGCCCCGCCGACCGTGCGCACCCGACGGAAGGTCGGCACGGCCCGCCGACCACCGCCCTGGATGCTGCGCAACCCCAGTTCGGTCAAACTCGAATGGCTGGCGCCGGTGTCGAACACGAACCACAGGCGCACACCCTCGACGACCACCGGGACGAGGCAGCGGCCGTCCGCGCGCACGCACTGCACGGAGCTGCTTCCGGGCAGCCCCTGCGGCAGTTCGAGCACGACACTGCCGCGCTCCGGGTCGATGGTCAGCCGACAGGCCGCGAGCAGGTCGAGGCCCAGCACACCGCGCGGTTCGCGTTCGGGGCCGCCGTGGAAATCGCGCAGGCGCAGCGCCCGATCGCTCACGACCAACACCGGGATGTCGCCGATGTCGACGCCGCCGATGCCGAACCGCGACAACATCCCCACCTCGATCGGCAAGCGTCGCCCGGTGCCGTCGAAGGCATCGCCCGCCGGCCGCCGGCCCCGCACGTCGAGTTCCTCGGCAAAGCTCGCCGCGACGGTCGTCAACGACGTGCCGGTGTCGATCGCGAACGGTCGCAGCAGGGCCCGCGTTCCACAGACGAACTCCGGCGGCGCGCCCGGTCGCCACGGCTGTTCGGTGAGGATCGGCCCGGAGAACCTGCGCACGAACGGCAGCGTGGCCGCGACCGCCGCGTAGGCCAGCCTCCGCACCCGCTGCCGCCCGAGCGCGCCGGCCGTGAGCGGCACCACGCTCTCCCCCCAGCGCCCGGCCTGGAACAGCAGGTCGCCGAGGTGACCCTGCATGGCCGCGAGCAGTCGTTTCTCGCCGCTGCGCCGCGCCAGCCGAACCGCCGCCGTCTGTTCCGCGATCGCGCGCTCGTCCTGCCACAAGAGGTCGGCCAACCTGGCGCTCCAGCGCGCCGCCTCGACGCTGCCCGGAAACCGCCGCCGTGCGTCCTCGATCTGCGCCGCCGCGTCCTCGATCCGCCCTTCGCGCACGGCGGTCGCCGCGGCCGCGAGCTGGCCGGCCAACGTCGTCGGCCGGTTGCCGACCGCACAGGCCGCCAACGCCGCGGGCAGGCAAACCAGGACGCGGGCCAGCAGGCGACGCACTCGCCGAACCTTCACAACGTCGTGATCGTGACCGACCGCTGCGTGTACTGCGTCACCCCGACCTCGACCAATCCGAGCGACTGGGCGAACGACGTGAAGTCGCCGTAGGGATCGGGCGATGGAATGTCGACGTCCCCGAAGTAGGCGGTGACGGTCAGCGTATAGGTGCGCCCGGCGACCAGCGGCGTGCTCGCCTCGCTGGGCAGTGCGACGAACGTGAAGTCCGGCTGGTCGGGGCGCACGCGCACCTGCCACAGCAAGAGTTCGCCGGAGGTTTCGCTGCGCAGTTCCACGAACCCGCCGAGCGCGCCCGCAGGAAGGCTGAACTTCACTTCGAAGCCTGCAGCCGGAACCGCCTCGTTGGGTGCCGGCGACGTCAACGTCGGGAACGGTTGGAAGCTCAAACCGGACTCGACATCTTCGTCGAGCTCGAACAGGGACGCGTGCGACGAGGTCACTCCGGCGACGGTGGTGGAACCACGCACGAGCGCCAACCATTTCGCGCCGGCGAGCGCGCCGCCGAGCAGGCGCGGCAGCCCGATCTGCAGGTCGTTGCCGGCGGAGGTCAACGAACCAGCGAGGTCGCGGAAGACCTCGGCGACGCCCGCATCGGGCAGGTCGACGGCCAGCGCCAGATCGAGCGCGTTGGCATCGACCTCGTCCGGAGCACCGGCCAACACCTCGTCCAGGAGGAAGGTGCCGTCGGCCGGCAAGAGAGCCAGGCTGCCAAGGTCGCCGAGTTCCCCCTCGATCGCACCGACGTGCACGTCGGGATAGACCAGCACCTGCCGCAATCGGTTGCGGCCACCCGGTTGGTCGTATTCGACCAACGCCAGGTTCCCGCCAGCGAGCGGCGCCCCGCACTGGAACGCGTCGTGCGTGTTCGCTGGATCGACGTCGATCGGCAGCGTGCTCTGGATCGGCACCCCGTCGACGACGTCGTCCCACCACTCCTGCCGCGACAGCCGACGCGCCACCCGCAGCCCGTGCTGCGCGCCGGGCGTCGGATTGGCGATGCGCCCCATGACCAGTGCGTGGCGATCGAACGCGCCGAGCGGCGTGCGCAGCACGCGCCGCATCGGAAACTCGAGGTGGTCCGAGCTCGGCAGTTCGTAGGTGTAGGCGTGGGTGATGCTGCGGCCGTCGCGCTCGGTCTTCAGCGTCGCGGTCGCCCGTCGTGCCCAGCCACGGTCGGCGAACAGCAGACCATTCTCGCGCGTTTCGCCGATGTAGCCCTCGGCGACGATCTCCCCCTGCACGACCGCGGCGCCGAAGATCGGGCCACCGCCGACGGCGTCGCAGACGTAACCGCGCCCGCCGCGTGTGCCGACGAACCAGGGGCGTTCGGAGAGGAACTGGTAGCTGTCCAGCCAGCGCTGGGCGGCGGGCAGAAAGCCGAGCGATTGGCCGTAGTAGACCAACGAGTAGTTGCGACGGCGCGCCTCCTGGGAACCGAAGTAGCCGGTCGGCACGTCCTCGAACACGGCTTGTCCCAGCGCGTCGCTGGTGGTGAACAGGGCGACTTCACCGAACACCGAGCTCAGCCGCGCCGGCTGGAACGGATCCGCGCGCGCGCGCACGACCTGCTGCACGCGCACGTTGCCCGCAACGAGCGTGTCGAGGGCCAGGTCGCCGAGGTCGACGGGCGCCGCGTCGTAACCCGCGGTCGTCGTCGTGACCGTGGGCAGCCAGAAGCCGCCGGCGTAGACCTCGACCAGCGCCGACCGCGTGCTGCCGTCGCCGAGCCGCGCCGGCACCAAGTCGACCTGGAAGGAGCCGTCGTTCGCGGCCGTGGCGTAGAGGTGGTCGACGCGCACCAACGCACCGCGCACGGGCTCGCCGTTGGGGTCGACGATTCGGCCCGACACCGTGCGCGCTTCCGTGCTGACTCCCCACGCATACAGACCGCTCCGGGTGATCGAGCCCAGCGCCTGCAGCCGCCCACTGTTCGCGCCGGCAGTCGCCACCGGCATCCATTCGCCGGTGTCCGCATCGAGCCAGAACAGTTGCGCCGCCGGCGTCGTGACGTTGAGGTCGTCGGGCACGTCGAGGTCGATACCCGGCGTGAAGCGCAGCCCGTACGGCCCGATGAAGTAGCCGCGCCCGAACAACCGGGTGCCGGTCGCCCCGCTCGGCAGGTCGCCGGGGAGGTGCTGCGGAGCCAGTTCGCCGAGGCCGATGCGCGCCGTCGCCCCTTGCGACTCGCCATCCCACTCGACCAGAGTCCCGCTGGCGATCGTCAGAGTGGCGCCGCTCGACGACGTCACCGTGCCGGTCGCGCCCTGCGCGCCGGTGGAAAACACGCCCGCCGACGCCGACGGAATCTCCGGCACGTGCAGCGGCATCGGCAGGTCGTCGCCGTCCACGGTCAGCGCCACGCGATACTTCACCAGGAAGTCGCCGGCGGTCGCAGCCGCGTAGCGCGCATCGACCTCGTAGAGCCGCCGCCCCGTCGGGTTGGCGAGGAAGTCACCGCGACCGTTGCGGCCGGTGGTCGCACGCCAACTGGTGCCGACCACTGCGACCTTGGCGGACACGACGCCGCGGTTCTGGTCGTCGAGCACCAACACCTTCGTGCTGGCGTTGGGCAACCGCGACAGGCGCGGTCCGATGTCGCTGCCGTTGCCGGCGCAACCGAGCAACAGCGAGAAAAGGGCCAAGCCAAGGCCGCGTCCGGATACCGCTGCCATCATCGCGGCCATGCTACCGCCCCGAGCCCGGCGGGCGACGCGGCGTCCGTGGACGCTGCGCGAAGCGGTCGGGTTCGGGCGGCGTCGCGACGCGGCTGCGGGCGCCGTCGGCGGACACCGAGCGCACGCCGACGACCACGTCGTCGAGGCACACGCCCTGCAGGCGCGCCAGGAGACGGCCGCTCCTGGTCGGCTGCACGTCGGCATCGGCCATCGCAATCACGTGCGTCCAATCGGGCTCGGTCGTCTCCCGCCAGACGAACTCGCAGCGATCGACGCCGTTCGGCAGCTCGAAGAGCAGCAGGGTGTCATAGGCGTCGCGCGCCAGCCGCGCGTTGCTGACCAACGGCGGCGGCGGGGCCGAGGCGAGTTCGGCGAGCGCCGCGACCACCACCCGGGCGACGTTCGCGGAGTAGGCGAAGTCGGCGTAGTCGGGCAGATCGCCGTACGGCCGGCCATCGCGATCCCGCACGTTCTGGTGCTGGCGCGAAAAGTCCTCGCGCGGCTCGGTCATGCGCACCGCCGGGTAGCCTTGGTCGAAGAACGAACGGTGGTCGCCACCGCGACCGTAGCGATCCCCGCGGAAGATCAGCTTGACGTCGAAGCCGTCGACGTATTCACGGCCGGCCCGACGGACCGCGCGGGCAAGGCTGCGCCCGAAGCTGTCGTTGCCGCTCGGGGCGTAGCTGAAGCAGCGCACGTAGCCGTCGTAGGTGCGACCATCCATGCCGGTGGTGTTGCCGACGATGTCGCACGTGATCATGCCGTCGATGCGGGCGCCCGCCTGCGCGAGGTGCTGCGCGTGCGCCTTCGATCCGAGCAGGCCCTGTTCTTCGCCGTCGTAGGCGACGAACAGGATCGTCGCCGGGAACGCTCGGCCGGCGAGCACGCGGCAAGCTTCCATCGCGACCGCGGTGCCCGATGCGTCGTCGACCGCGCCCGGCGCCGCGTTCTCGCCGTCGGCGCCATCGCTGTTGCGCGAATCGTAGTGGCCGCCGACGACGTAGATCCGCCCAGGATCGGTGGTGCCCCGCAACGTCGCCACGACGTTGACGACCTCGATCTCGCGCGGCATGCCCCGGCGCAGGCACGGCACCTTGGTGCGCTGCAGCGCCACCGTCAGCCGACCGCCGCTGGCCTTCGCGATCTCCTCGTAGCGGGCGCGCAACCACCGCCGGGCCGCCCCGGTGCCCTCGGTGTCGCTGTCGGTGCGCGACAGCACGTGGCGCGTGCCGAAGGCGCAGAGCTTGCGCACGGTTGCCTCGATGCGCGCGCCGTCGACCTCCGCGACCGCCGCCCGGATCCGGTCGCGGACCGCGTCCTGGCCGGGCAAGGCCGCCGCCAGCGCGGCAACGACGGCAGCAGCGTGCAGGTGCTTCATGCGAACAGGTCGACTCCTTCCATGCCCTCGGCCTTGTCCAGACCGAGGATCGGCAACAGCGTGGTGGCGATGTCGCACAGCCTCCCGCCGGGCTTCAGCGAACGGTTGGCGAGCGCGTCCGAACAGATCACCAGCGGCACCGGGTTGGTGGTGTGCGCGGTGTGCACGTCGCCGGTCTGCAGGTCGATCATCTGTTCGACGTTGCCGTGGTCGGCGGTGATCGCAGCGGTGCCGCCGCGCTGCAGAAACGCCGGCACGATGCGTGCGAGGCAGGCGTCGATGGTGCGCACCGCCGCGATCGCCGCCGGCATGACGCCGCTGTGACCGACCATGTCGGCGTTGGCGAAGTTGAGCACGGTCACGTCGGGACACTGCTCACCGTCGAGTTCCCGCAACAGCGCGTCGGTCACCTGAACCGCCGACATCTCCGGCTGCAGGTCGTAGGTCGCCACCTTCGGACTCGGGATCAAGACGCGGCGCTCGCCCGGCCGTTCCTTCTCATCGCCGCCGGAGAAGAAGAACGTGACGTGGGCATACTTCTCGGTCTCGGCGATGCGCAACTGGCTGAGTCCGGCGTCGCTGACCACCTCCGGCAGGATGCCGGTCAGGTTCTGCGGCGGGAACGCCACCGGGCACGGAAAGTCGTCGCGGTAGCGCGTCATCGTGACGAACTCCACCACCGGGAACGACGCCCGTGGGAAGCCGTCGAACTCGGTGCTGACGAACGCCTCGGTGAGCTGCCGGGCACGGTCGGTGCGGAAGTTGAAGAACACCACCGCATCGCCGGTGCGCACGCGCCCGCTGTCGGGCGAGCCGATCACCGTCGGCTTGACGAACTCGTCGTTCTCGCCGCGCTCGTAGGCAGCCGCGATCGCATGCTGCGCGCTCGCGCTCGTGCACCCGCGGCCGAGCGTCAGCGCGTCGTAGGCCAACTGCACCCGCTCCCAGCGCTTGTCGCGATCCATCGCGAAGTAGCGGCCGATCACGGTCGCGATGCGGCCGACGCCCAGATCGCGCATCCAACCTTCGACGTTCTCGATGTAGCGCTGCGCCGAGCGCGGCGGCGTATCACGCCCGTCGAGGAACGCGTGCAGCACCACGCGGTCGCCGGTCAACCCGGCATCCTTGGCCATGCGCAGCAGCGCCTGCAGATGGCGGTCGCTGCTGTGCACGCCGCCGTCCGAAACCAGACCGAACAGGTGCAGCACAGCATCCGAACGGGCCGCGTGCGCGATCGCGGACTGCAGCGCCTCGTTGGCGGCGAAGCGGCCCTCGGCGATCTCGCGGTCGATCCGCGTGATCTCCTGGTAGACGATGCGGCCGGCTCCGATGTTGAGGTGACCGACCTCGCTGTTGCCCATCAGGCCGCACGGCAAGCCGACGTCCTCCCCACTCGCCGACAACAACGTCGACGGGTAGCGCTGACGGAGTTCGTTCCAATAGCGCGGCTCGGCGGAGGTGATCGCGTTGCCCTCGCCGGTCGGCGCTTCGCCGAAGCCATCGAGCACGCACAGGAGCAGCGGCGCGCGCCGACTCATCCGAGCTTCCTGTCGACGGACACGGCGATCGCATCCTGGTGGCGGCGGATCTCATCGCGCACGGCGGTCGCGCGCTTCATGGTGCTGTCGGCGAGTTCCCGGTTGGTCAGGTAGGCGGCGTTGATGCGCACGTTGAGGAACGCCCCTTCGGCCGCGGCCAGCAACAGGGCGGCTCCCGACGCGAGGTCGCTGACGATCGCCTTGCCGATGCAGTCGCTGACCTGCTCCATCGCGACGAACACGTCGCGGATCATCGCCTGGGTCTCCTCCGGCACGACCATCGCACCGACCATCGCCTCCTGGATCGCCTTCTCCCGCAGCGCCTTCTCCTCGTCGGTTGCCTTCGGCATGCCGTAGGCAGCCGACACGCGGTCGAACGCGCCGCAGTCGCGCTCCGCCATCGGCAGCATGCGTTCAAGGTGGTCGGCGAGCAGCGCTTCGACGCGCGCGAGGTCCGCCTCGCGATCGACGTTGGCCTTCTTGCCCTGCGAGAAGCGCACCGTCATCAGGAACAACGAGGTGCCCATGCAGCCCGCCATCGCGGCGGCAGCACCACCGCCCGGCGTCGGCGTCTTGGCGGCCAGGGACTCGACGAGCTGTTGGAAGGGTTGCTGGATCATTTTGAGGCAAGCAGTGTCGGCACCGCCCGACCGGGATCAAGGCCGGAAGCGCTTCCTTGCTTACGGCCGACGGTTTTGCACAGTTTCTCCCATGCGACGACGCCGCGTCGGTGCGTTCCTGTCCGCTGCTTGGCTCGCTGCGACACCGGGCTGCGTCGGCGGCCCCGAGCCGCTGTCGACGCGCGAGCTCCTGGCCACCGCCGACCCGAGCGCCCCGCCGCGACTGGTGCTCGACGACGACCGCGTCATCGCGACCGCCTGCCCGATCGTGCCCGCGGAGCTGCCGCCGCCCGTTTGCACGACGCTGGCCGCGATCGCCCCCGACGGCGAGCTGGCCTTCGTCGCCCGCGAGCACGGCCCGCGGGGCGACGGATTCCGGGTCGAGAAGCGCTACGACGAGCCCGTTCCCCACGTGCGTTCGCTGCTGATCGACGCGAACGGCACGGTGCTCGAACGAGCGCACACGCTGCCCCTGCCGCGCGTGCCGAAACCCGTGCTGGCCACGGCACTCCGCCACGGGCAGACCGTCGAACGGGCCGCGATCGTCTCCGGCCCGCTGGTGGCAGAACACTGGTCGCTCCTGGTGAGCAATCGCCACGGCCGGCAGTTCGTGGTCACGGTCGGCCTCGACGGAACGCCGCTCGGCGTGCGTCGCCGCCATCGGTGCGTCGTCGATAGCTGACCGCCGCGCCGCCACCGCTTACGCTCGCCGCATGCGCAACCTCCTGGCCTGTGCGATCGCCCTCGGCCTGCTCGGCGCCTGCGCCGCCGGCCCGCACCAACTCCGCCGCTCGGTCGACGATTGGGACCACAAGATCTACGTCAACAGTCCGTGGCTGAACGCGGCGATGTGGATCGTGCCGGTCTTCCCGGTCTGCCACGTCGGCGCACTCGCACTCGACTTCGCCATCACCGATCCGTGGTACTTCTGGTTCGACGACGCTTGGGACGGCAACGGCACCAGCTTCCGCCACCTGCCGGTCGACGCCACCGACGACGTCGTCGACAGCCTGCTGGCGGATCGCGCGGCTTGGACGCGATCTGAACGCTGACGCATCAGGGTCGTCGCATCAAGGTCGTCGGAACGAGTCGAGCTCGACCAACGAGTAGCCGATCAACTGCCGGACCTCGAAGCCGACCGCCGGCGCATACCACGCAATCTGCACGCGCGTCGGCAGGTCGTCGGTATCGGGAGCGGCAAGCCGCATGCGGCGCACGATGCGCAGCGCCTCGAAGCTGCCCGCGGGCACGGTGATCCGTTCGAGCGCCTCGACGTGGTAGGACGCTCGGATCGGCATCGCACCGCGGTCGCGCACGCGCTCGACGAACTCACACTCCCAGCGCTTGCCCACCCACAGCGGCCAGTGGTAGCGCGCGTCGGCGGGGGCCATCACGTCGACGCCGACGACATCCCCGTTCTCGACCCGCCATTGGCCGAGGTAGCCCAGATCGCGATCGCGACGCAACAGCCGTTCGCGGCTGTCGACCAGTTCGTAGTAATCGTCGGTCACGTCGCGCACGACGAACTCGTCGTGCGCGCGATCGCCACTGACCAAGCCGAAGCGATCGCCGAGGCGCCACTGCGGCCGCGTGAACGTCGCCGCACCACCCGGCGGCCTGGCGTCGGCGCGCAGCAACCCGCGACCACCCCCCTCAGGCAGCGGATCCGGCGCCGCCCCGCAGGCGGCAAGTAGGCAAGCAGCGATGGACAACAGCGACGACGCCCGCATCAGGTCAGGTCGATCGGGTAGATGAACATTCACGACGAACAGCAGGTGGAGAGTCGAGGACCCGTTCCCACGAACTCAGTGCATGACACAGGATCTTGCATGGGTCAGCACACGCATCCCCCGGCCACTGCCAGTGAACCGGCTCGACACGTTGTGCGCAAACTCGATCATGCCAGCGATGAGGTTCAAGCACCGGCTGACGTCGTAGCCCACAAGACGCATGAAGCGGCGCTCTTAGTGGGCACAATCCACGCCCATGCGCCGTCAGGCAGCCACCAACGGCGTCCGTTCTTCTGCAGCATGGGCGTAGCGGCTGCGCACACTTCAGGGCCAGACTCTAAAGACGAATGGCTTGTCGCGTGAGAACTCTTGTGTTCGTAGCGTCCGGGGCCCGAATCGCCGGACCGTACGAAACTCCGAACGACCGACTCGTTGCTGCAGCTCCAGTTGGTATTCGCCTGGCCCCGGAAGGCCGAGAACGGCTTGCGCTTTCCCACGCCCGGGCATTTCCTGCAACTCGTGCCATCGGCAATGCCCGTCCAACGATAGGCCCGACTGGTTCATGCCATCTGCATACGCCATGACGACCCGACAATCCGTCGGCCGGCGCCTCGCACGCAGACGAAACTCCTGGGTGCCCGGACTGTAGTCCGGGCTACCCTCGTAGTCCAATATTACTAAGACCTCCTCCTGCGGATCCAGGTTCGCCACAAAATCGCCATTTGCCTGTAGCCGCTCGAAGGTTGCATATCCGTCGATACGCACACGAACATCCACAGGAAGACTGTGTACCGTGACGCTCAAGGATGGCGCATCCAGGAAAACCGGAACAGCTTCCCACTTCGTCGACTTCCCACACGACCTTACCATGACGTAGCCCTCCAGTGGCGGCTTGACCGATCCTTCGTATGGACGCTTCAGCATCATGGTTAGCGTTTGCACGGGTGCCAGGAGGGCGATGTTCTCCAGACGGGGGTCGGACACGGCTCCTGCAGCAACGTTCAAGCCAGTGACTTCGGCGAGAAGGCTCTCTCCACCAAGCGCACGGACTTGCAGATCATACAAGCCAGGCGCAAGCCCATGCCACCTGAAGAAGGCCCCACCACCGTCATCCTGGACATCGAGTGTCGGGATCAGATCGCCGGTCTTATGCCGCAGCAGACAAACGAGGAGATCCTTGGCCGACCGACCTTCTATGTGGGC
>DRKG01000494.1 GCA_011051855.1 bacterium
AACTCGCCGCATTCGTAATCCGCCGCCCCGCCGTCACCGTAGGTGCGCAACGAAACCCGATACCGCCCCGGTTCCAGGCCGTGCACCACGAACGGCCGGTCCTGCTGGCAGAATGCGCTCCGGCTGCTCTGCCCCTTTGCGCCGGTGGGATCCCGCGCCTGCAGGCGGTGGAACGTCAGACGCCCCCACTGCACGCCATCCGGCAGACCCTGGAAGTCGAGGCGGCCGCGAACCACCATCTCGCTCTCGAGCGGGACGCGCAGGTCGGCGAGCGGGACACCGGCCTCGACCTCGACCCCTTCGAGCCGACCCCGCCACCGCTCTTCTCCCGAACGGCCCGAGACTTCCAGCTCGTAGACCCCGGCGGGCACCTGCTCGAAGCGAAAGCGACCGTTGCCGACCGTGCGCGTGCGCAGGCTCACGCTTCCCTGGCTTCCACCCGTGGCCTGCGTCTTGCCGCGCATGCGCACCGACATGCCTGCGGCGGGCGAGCCATCGGGCAGGAGGCAGATACCCGCAACCGTCGTCACCGCGATGTCGATGGTCAGCTCGCGCGACTCCGCTTCCTGCAGCTCGATCGCCGACTCCCACAGCGCGCTGCGGCCGAACACCAACTCGCCACCCAGCACCTGCACGTTGCCCACGCCTGCGGACACCAGACCGAAATCGAATCGACCGTGCGGATCGACCGTGGCAGCAAGGCGTCGGCTTCCCAACCAAGCCGTCACCAGGTAGCCCTCGGCCGCGCGCCCGTTCACCATCACCGTGCCGTGCAGCGTCGCCGTCGGACCTTCGAGCGGCTGCTCACCCACCTCGATCCGCACCAGGGAGACCTCGCCACTGGCGACGTCGACGTGTTCGACCGGCACATTCGTGGTCGCGTACATCGCCTTGCCAAGCGCGAACATCGCCCCGGGCGAACGCAGAATGTCGAGCGACGTGACCGCCGCGACGGAGTAGCTGCCCGGCTGCAGGCGCGCCACTTCGAAACGCCCATCCCCGGTGGCAGTCACGAGCTGCGGCACCGATTCGAGCGGGCCGCGCGGGCCGCCGTTGCGTTGCCGCAAGACCGCGACGGTGAACTTGCCCGGCAGCGGCGGCTTGCCGTTCTCGCTGAGTTCGCCGCGCAGTGTGCCCGGTGCCTGCATGTGCAGCACGAGCTCTTCGTCCTTCTTCACCTCGCCGTTGACGACGCCCCACCGCGGATGCTCGGCGCTGATCCGCAGACTGTCCGCCTCGAGGTCGTCGATGAGCAATCGGCCGGTGGCATCGGTGCGGCCGCAGTTGACCGGCATGTCGATGATCGAACGACCGCGCGGCTCGGCGAAGACCGCGGCATTGCGGATCGGGCGTTCCTCCGAGTCGAGCACCACCACGGAGAAGCGCGTCGGCACCGCGAGCTTCACCGTCGCCTCGGCGTCAACGCCCGCGATGTCGGACGTCGTGGAGCCGGTCGCAAGCCCCGCCGCATTGGCGAGCAGTGTGTAGCGGCCCTTGGCCAGATCGGTGATCTGCCAACGGCCGTCGTCTCTCTTGTGCAAGCGGTCGACCAGCGAAACCGGTTCGACGAAGCCCAGCAGGAACAGTTCGGCCGCGCCATCCCCGCTCCTGCCGCGCAGCAACCGGAAGTTCGGCGCGTCGACCGGCGTGCCGTCGTCGCGCTGCACCACCACCGTCACCGCATAGTGCGCCGGCAGGGTGACCACGACGTCACGGATGATCGACTGCGGCTCCGCCAGCACCCAGTCATCGCTGCGCGAACGCCGCGCCGCGACGGTGACGTTGCCGGGGGAGAACCCGGTCGCCTCGACGTAACCCTCGCCGTCGGTCTCACCCACGCGGCTGGCGAGGTCGAACGGCACCATCGAGATCGTCGAACCGGCGAGCACCTCGGCGCCGGGCACCGGTTCGCCCTTCTCGTCGACGACCCTGGCCACCAGCTCCTCGCCGCGACGCATGCGGATGCGGCCGACGTCCTTCTCGCTACCGGCGCGCACCAACACACTCGGCTTCACGTCGGACAGGAATCCTCTCGCGGTCGTCGCCAGCATGTTGCTGCCCGGAACGACGCCGACCAGGCGGAATCGTCCGTCGCTCCCCGATGTCGTACTCGGGATCGGCAGGTGCTCGAACACCCGCCGCACCCAAGCCGGCATCTCGACGACCTGCACGGGTGCGCTCCGTTCGCGGATCAGCAGGGCCCCTTCAGGGTCGAGCCGTTCCGCCGGGAAGAATGCGGCCAAGGTGCCGGGAATGTCGGCGGCGCGCACCAGAGCCCCCGCCAGGGGGTCGCCGTCTTCGTCGACGACGACTCCGGTGATCACGCCGGCGTCGTTCAGGACGACGTCACCGAGGTCGACGACCTCTCCCGGCGACGGCACCTCGGTCACCACCTGGTGCGTCGGCGCATCGGTGCCGATCCCCGCGAACAACATGTAGACCCCTCGCGGCCAGACACCGCGAATGAGGAACTCGCCATCCCCGCCCGTACGCGTCTCGCCGGCGATGAACTGCGGCTCGAACCCACTCCGCTCTCGGAACAGATCGGGCCCGGCGCGCAGCAGCGAGTCCAGCGCACCGCGATAGAGGCGCACGCCGCAGTCGGCGACGGGCACCTTGCGGTGGTCGACGACGCGACCTCGGAATCCGCACAGGCCCTCTTGGATCTCCGGGTCGTCGAACACGGGATCCCGGGGTGGAGCGGCCGCCTCGCGCAGGGTCGCGTTCGCGCGACCGAGATCGGCGTGCACGGCGGCCCCCTCCGGCTGGGCGACCTCCGGCGGCGGCTCGACTGCCGGGGGAGGCGAGCTCGGCGGAGCCGATTCCCCGCGACCAAACCACAGCCCCAGGCCGGCGATCACCGCGGCGAAGACGAGGACAAGGGCAAGGGTGTGCTGTCGCTGCATGTCAGATCGTCACAATACGGTTCCGCCCCCAGTGGCCGTTCGCTGCCTGATCATGCCGAAAAAGCGCGCGTCAGCCGCGCTCGT
>DRKG01000495.1 GCA_011051855.1 bacterium
ATCAGCACCCGGTTGCGCTCGCCACCGCTCAACGTCGCGATGCGCGCGTGCTTCATCTGGCCGGGGAACAGGAACTGCTCGAGGAAGGTCTCGATGCGCACCGCGCGACCACCGACGAATACGTAGTCGTTGCCGTTCGCCACCTCCTCGAACACCGTCTTGCCGTCGTCGAGGTCGCTGCGCTGCTGGTCGATGTCGGCGAACACCACCGTCGGTCCGGCCCGCGCCGTGCCGCGGTCGGGTTCGAGCCGGCCGAGGATCAACTTCAGCAGGGTCGACTTGCCGGCCCCGTTCCTGCCGACGATGCCGAGTCGCTGGCCGGGGCCCAGCTCGAACGACAGGTCGTCGAGGATCACCCGCCCGTCGAACGACTTCGACAAGCCTTCGACGCGCAGCACGAAGTCCCCGAGTCGCGGTCCCTCCGGCAGCGCGAACTCGAGCTCGGCCGACGCCGGGGCCGGCGCCGCATCGACCAACGCCTGGTGCCGCTGGATGCGCGCCTTGGCCTTGGTGGTGCGCGCCGGCGGCCCGCGCTTGACCCACTCGGTCTCGCGCCGCAGCGTGTTGAGGCGCGCGCTCTCGGCCTTCGCCTCACGTTCGAGTCGCGCGGCCCGCTGCACCAGGTAGCTGCGATAGCCGCCTTCGTATTCGTGCAGCCCGCCGTGGTCGATCTCGACGATGCGTGTGCACAGCCGATCGAGGAAGTAGCGGTCGTGCGTGACCAGCACCAGCGGCATGTCGCTGTCGAGCAGGTAGCTCTCGAGCCAGTCGGTGACCTCGGCATCGAGGTGGTTGGTCGGCTCGTCGAGCAGCAGGATCTCCGGACCGGACAACAGCAGCCGCGCCATCGCCACGCGACGCCGCTCGCCGCCCGACAACGCTCCGCAGAGCGCGCCCTCGTCGCGCACGCCGAGCGCCTGCAGCAGCGCCGAGGCGCGATGGTCGACGTCGTGTCCACCGAGCTGTTCGAGCCGCTCGTCGAGCTGCTGCTGGCGCCGCAGCAACCTCTCGAGCCCATCCGGCGCCGACGGTTCGGCCATCGCCGCGTGCACCTGATCGAGCTCGCGCAGCACCTCGGCGCGGCCGGCGATGCCGCCCACCACGGCCGCGTGCGCACCGGCTTCGGCGGGCAGTTCGGGCTCCTGCGGCAGGTAGCCCAGGCGCAGGCCGCGCTTTTGGGTGCGCTCGCCGCGGTCGGGCTCGAGCACTCCGGCGAGGATGCGCAGCAGTGTCGACTTGCCGGAACCGTTCTGGCCGAGCAGGCCGATGCGCTGGCCTTCGTCGACCACCAGCGACACCGCGTCCAGCAGGTGCCGGTCGCCGACCGTCACGTGCACGTCCTTGAGCGTCAACAACGCCATCGACGGATGCTCGACGATCGCGACCGGGCGGGCAAGACGCTGGCGCAGCCTGGCGCCTACGTCGCGACCCGCATCGACGACGAACCGCCTTGATCGACGTCGCTCGGCGGCAGGTCGTCGCCGCGGCGCAGCACGTCGAACAGCACCAGCCCCCGGCCGCTGCGCTTGACCTGGTACATCAGCTGGTCGGCTCGCGCGACCAGTTGCTCGACGCTCTCGGGTGCCGACAGCACGGTCAATACACCGATGCTGAAGTCGATGTCGAACGGCTGCCTCCAGGCGGCGCGCGCCAAGCGCTTCTGTAGCCGCGTGATCACCCGGCCGGCGCCGGCGTCGTCGGTGCCGGGCAGCAGCAGCACGAACTCGTCGCCGCCGAGCCGGGCGACCATGTCGAGAGCGCGCAGATCCTCCTGCAGGGCCAGCGCGATGCGACGCAGCAGGGCGTCGCCGGCGCCATGGCCGAACGTGTCGTTGACGCTCTTGAAGCCGTCGACGTCGATGTAGGCGAGCGAGAACGGCACGCCGTGCCGGTGGCCGCGCCGCACTTCGCGAGCCGCGGCACTCCAGAACGCCCGCCGATTGTGCACCGACGTCAACGGGTCGGTGCCGGCCAGCCGCCGCGCGTTGTCTAGTTCCTCTCGCAGCGTCGCCAGCACCAGGCCGAACAGCTGGAAGGCGATCGTCAGCACGATCAGGTTGACGACTTCGAGCGTGGGTTCGACGCCGTCGGAGTGCAGGATCAGATCGATCACCAACCACGATCCCGCACAGAGCAGGGCGGTGATCGCGCCCGCGAGCCGCCCGAGCACCCACGCCGCCAGCGAAATCGGCAGCAGGTAGGCCAGGCTGGCGGCGATCTCGGCGCGGCTCAGCCAATCCAGGCCGGCGACCAGCACGACCAGCGCGGCGGTGACGACGGCGGCACGGGCTGCGCCCATCGCCATCAACCGATTCAGGTTGCGTTCCCGCCATCCGCTCTTCATCACCGCCGACGATAGGCCGCGGACGGCAATGAAACGAGGGCGAATCGCCGGCTCCAGCCCCACCTATCTCTTGGCCGCGCCGCCGCGCACCGGCGGCGAGATCGCCGCAAGTCGTTCGAGCAACTGCTTCTGTTCGGCGCCCAGCGGCTCGGGCAACGCCACCCGCACGACCAGCAAGAGATCGCCGCGCCCGCCACCCGCGCGGTGGAGCCCTTGGCCACGCAGCCGCAGCTTCTCGCCGGCGCGCGTGCCGGCCGGGATGCGCGCGGTCGCCGTGCCACCAGGCACGGCGATGTCGACCTTGGTGTCGCGCAACAGATCCCACGGCGCAATCACGACGTCCGCTTCCACGTCGCCACCGCGCCGCAGGCGGTAGACGTCGTCGTCGACCAGATGCAGGGTCAGCAGCAGGTCTCCGGGGCCGGCAGCCCCCGGTTGCCCGAGGCCGCGCAGGCGCAGCACCTGGCGGTCGCGCACGTCGTCCGGGATCTTCAGTTCGATGCGCTTGTCCTGGTTGACCGCGCCGAGCCCACCACACGCGGGGCAGGTGCCGCTCGCCAACCGGCCTTCGCCGCCGCAGGCCTCACACGGCACGCGCATGCGGAAGCCGAACGAACGCTTGCCGCCGCGCAGCGCCTCGCCGACCGTCAGTTCGATGTCGGCCTCGGCATCGGCCCCGCGCTGGGGCGCCCGCCGCGTGCCCGCGCGCTGCCGACCGCTGCCGGTGAACATGTCGCCGAACATCTGCGCGAAGAAGTCCGAGAACCCGCCCCCACGCCCGGCACCTCCGAACATGCGCGCAAACTCCTCTGGATCGACGCGGTGGTAGCCGCCCGCGCCCGGGGCCCCCTGGAACTCCTGCCCGTGGCGCCAGTTGGCCCCCAGTTCGTCGTAGCGCTTGCGCTTTTCGGGGTCGCTGAGCACTTCGTGCGCCTCGGCGATCGCTTTGAACTTCTTCTCGACCTGTTCACGCTCGCTCTCGGGGTGGCGGTCGGGATGCCACTCCTTGGCGAGGCGCCGGTAGGCCCGCTTGATCTCGTCGGCATCGGCGTCGCGGCCGACGCCGAGGGTCTGGTAGTAGTCCTGGAACTGCATCGCGTACCCCCGCTCTAGCGCCTGCTGAGGAGCAACGCAATCCACAGATTGGGCCAGGCAATGCAGGGATCTCTGCTCGGGTCTCCGATCACGGCTACACCCCATCGGAGGGCGGCTCCCGTCAGCCTACGGCGTATGATGCGCAGCATCCCGGCAGCCGGTTGGCTGCGTGGGTTCGTCTCCAACCAAGGACCACTCCCATGTTCCGTCGAACCATGTTCGCGTCGCTCGCAGCGACGCTCGCGGTCGCTCTGCCCGCCCAGGGCTGCTTCGACACCGCGCTCGGCACCGACCTCATGCTCGGTGACGACGACACCGCCCAGGGCCTGGCGCTCGGCTTCACGTTCAACTTCGGCGGCGTCGCCTACACCGACATCTGCGTGTGCTCGAACGGCTACATCTGGCTCGGCCCCACCAGCCTCGCCGGTGGCGACTACACGCCGACCGAAGCCGAGCTGCTCAACGGCGCACCACGCATCTGCCCGCTGTGGACCGACTTCAACCCGAGTGCGGCCGGCGGCGGCCACGTCTACTTCGACAACTCGACGCCCGGCATCGCCAAGGTCACCTGGGCCGGCGTCTACGAGTACGGCGGCACCAACCCGGTGGAGGTGCAGGTCGTGCTCGACGCCAGCAGCAACATCACCATCACCTATGGTCCGAACGCCGCGATCGGCGGCTCGCTGAGCGCCAACGTGATCATCGGCGCCAGCCCCGGTGGCGGCGCTGCGTCGAACCCGGTGTCGTTCGCGACGTTGCCGGTGACGATCACCCAGGACACGTTCGCCGACGTGCAACCGACGGGTGCTCCCATCTCGATCTCCAACCTGCAGATGATCTGGACGCCGACGATGCCGGGCTACATCGCCGCGGCCAACAGCTGCACGATGAACCCCTTGCCGGGACCGGCCTACAGCGAGAACGTCGGAGCCGGCTGCCCGCCCTTCCAGGGCTCGGCGCTCTACGAGACCTTCGGGGCCGGGAGCACCGTCGACCTGAGCGGCCTCGACCTGACGTTCTTGCCCACGGGCACCGACTACGTCGTGCTGCCGGGCATTTCGCCGACCTACTTCACCGGCTACACGAACCAACTGGCGCTGGCTGACGACCAGACGGTGCAGGTCCCGCTGCCGTTCGCGTTCCCCTACAACGGCGCCACCGTCAACGCCGTCTGGGTGTCGTCGAATGGCTTCATCACGCTCGGCGCGACCGATCCGGGCAGCGGCTGCTGCACCGGTGCCCCGGCGGCGCTGCTCGCCGGCGATCCGCGCATCGCGGCCTGGTGGGCCGATCTGAACCCGTCCGCCGGTGGCGCCATCTACGCCGACCTCGACCCGGTCTCCGGCGAGTTCGTCATCAGCTTCGACCAGGTGCCGGAGTTCAACCAGAACAACGCGCAGACCTGTCAGATCGCGCTGTCGCCGATCGGCGACTTCACCCTGCGGTGGAGCAACGTGTCGACGGCGACGCACACGTTCCTGACCGGCTACAGCGGCGGCAACGGTTCGCCCGACCCGGGCAGCCAGGACCTGTCGGCCGTCAACGGCACGTTGGTCTCGAACACCGTCATCCTGCCACTCGCGCACAGCGCCTCGGCCGGGTCGACGCCGCAGGTCGGCGGCACCTTCAGCCTCGACGTCAGCAACATCGCTCCGACTCCGAACGGCAACGTCGTGGTGCTGTTCGTCAGCACCGAGAGCGCGGTGCCGCTGCCGCTGGACGGCCTCGGCATGACCGGCTGCACGGCCTACATCAACCTGCCGGCGCTCTACGCGCCGCTGAACCTGACCGCGGGCCAGGCGACGACGACGTTCTCGGTCCCGATCGCGGCGAACCCGTCGCTCTACGGCATGCAGCTCATGTCGCAGGCGATCAGCGACGACCTGACGGCCAATGCGTTCGGCTTCATCGCCTCGAACGGCGTGCGCTGGACCCTCGGCCTGTAGTCCTGCCGACCCGGCCCCGCGCCCGGCACCGCCATTTCGGCGGTGCCACCCCATCGCGCGGCCCGGGGCCGGCGCGTAACGTGCGGCGATGGAATCCGATCCCCGCACGCGCCGCTTCGCGGTGCTGATCGACGCCGACAACGTCTCCGCCAAGACCACCGAAGGTCTCTTGGCGGAGGTCGCGAACTTCGGCACCGCGATCGTCAAACGCATCTACGGCGACTGGACCCTGCCGTCGCTGAACGGCTGGAAGCCGATGCTGCTCGAGCACGCGATCCAACCGATCCAGCAGTTCCGCTACACGACCGGCAAGAACGCCACCGACAGCGCGCTGATCATCGACGCGATGGACCTCTTGTACGAGGGCAAGCTCGACGGCTTCTGCCTGGTGTCCAGCGACAGCGACTTCACCCGCCTGGCGTCGCGCATCCGAGAGGAAGGCCTGACGGTGATCGGCTTCGGTGAGCGCAAGACGCCGCGCGCGTTCGTGACCGCGTGCGACCGGTTCATCCACACCGAGATCCTGCGCGGCGCCGCCGCCGCCGACGACGAAGACGAGGACGAGCATGGCAAGCCGCGCGACCGGCTGCCGATCGACGACAAGCTGCTCGACCTGTTGCGCTGGGCGGTCGAAGCCAGCGAGGACGAAGAGGGCTGGGCCGACCTCGGCACCGTCGGCGCCAAGGTCATGAACCAGCAGCCCGACTTCGACGCGCGCAGCTACGGCTTCGGCAAGCTGTCGCGCCTGGTCGAGGCGACCGACGCATTCGAGATCGAACGCGAGACCAGCCCGAGCGGCCGGGTCGATATCCTGGTGCGCAGCAAGCCCAAGCCGAAGAAGCGCCGGCGGCGGTAGCGGCGCCGGTTCACGCCTGCGCCGACGGCTTGCGGTAGCAGCCGAGCAGACAGTGCTCCGGGTAGGGCCACCCCAGCGCCCGACAGGCGCGCATGCCCCACAGCTCGAGCTGGTGCAGGCTCTGAAACCTCGCGAACGTGCGGCAGTCGTCGAGCCGCAGGAACGCCTCTTCCCGCATGCCGACGGCGGCGAACTGGCGCTGCAGCGCCGAGCGCGTGTTCATGCGAAAACGCGTCGGGAACGTGTCCTTCGGCTGGGTACCCCACAACCACGACTTGACCACGTGGCGCAGGCCCATCGGCGCCAGCCTGGTCAAGAGCGGCATCGGCGAAGCCGCGAACACGGTGAACACCACCGCCAGACCGCCGGGCGCGAGCGCGCGGGCGATCGCACGCGTGCAGGCGAGCGGATCGTCGATGTGCTCGGCGACCATGCGCATGGTGACCAGGTCGAACGCCTGCTGCCCATCGTAGGTATCGATGCCGCCCTGCACCTTCTCGTGCACCCACGGGTTCTCCTGCAGCGTCGGGTCGGGATCGACGCCGGTCAGCCGCCGGCAGCGCTTCGACAGCGCTTCGGCGAGGCCGAGATTGTTGGGGAACAACTCACGGCCGCAGCCGACGTCGAGCCAGCGCACTCCCGGCACCACCAGCCCGGCGACCAGCGCCTCGTAGACGTCGTCGGGCGTGAAGTAGCCGTTCTGCTGGCGCATACGCGGACCCCAGCCGAGCTCGTGCCGGGCACCGTAGCGGCGGTGGAACATCTGCCGGAGCGAGGCCTCGTCCGGCAGGCGCAGCAACAGGGGCTCTGGTCGTTCGCTCACGCCGGGAAGATCGCGTCCAGTTCGTCGAGGCACTCGGCGGACAGCGTCACCTCGAGCGCGGACAGGTTGTCGTCGAGCTGCCGGCGGTCGCGGGCGCCGACCAGCACTGCCGACACCCCGGGATGGCGCAGGCAGAAGGCGAGCGCGACCTGCGTGGCCGTCAGGTCGTAGCGTTCGGCCAGGGCAACCAAGCGCTGAGCCTGTTCGAGATGCGGCTCGCTCATGTAACGACCGACGAACTGCGCCCCCGCCCGGTCGGTGGCGCGCGAGTTCGCCGGCGGGGTCTCACCCGGCCGGTACTTCCCGGTCAGCACCCCCTGGGCCAGCGGCGAGTAGACCAACTGCCCGAGCCCTTCGCGCCGTGACGTCGGCACCACCGCCGCCTCGATGTCGCGGCGGTAGAGGTTGTAGAGCGGCTGGTTGCTGATCGGCACGTGCCAGCCCTCGGCGCGGCACAGCGCGACGACTTCGGCGATGCGCTCGGCCGGCCACATGCTGACGCCCCAGTAGAGCGCGTGTCCCTGTTGGATCAGGTCGTGCATCGCCAGTGCGGTCTCGCGCAGCGGCGTCTCGTCGTCGAACCGATGGCACTGATAGAGATCCACGTAGTCGGTGCCGAGCCGGCGCAGGGACGCCTTCAGCGACTCGTGCATGTGCTTGCGCGACAGCCCGCGGTCGTTGGCGTCGTCGCTCATCGGGAAGTAGCACTTGGTCGCCAACACCAGCCGGTTCCGCGGCAACTCCCGAATCGCCTGCCCGAGCGCGCGCTCGGCCTCGCCGCGGTTGTAGACGTCGGCGGTGTCGAACAGGTTCACGCCGCGCTCGAACGCGTGCGCGACCAGGTCGTGCGAGCCCCGGTCGTCGACGGCAGCACCGATGGTGAGCCAGGAGCCGAGGCCGATCGCCGAGACCTTCAGGCCGGAGCTGCCGAGGGAGCGGTAGTGCACGCCAGCGTTGTAGCAGGCGGCCGGCGGTGCGGCCACAACGACGGGCCCCGGGCGGAACCGACACTGGCTCCCCCTGCCGTTTTCCGGGATGCTGCCGGGGTGAGCGAACGAAAGCGCATCGCCCTGATCTCGACCGGCGGCACCATCGAGAAGACCTACGACGAGCTCGCCGGCGTGCTCGACAACCAGACCAGCGTGCTCGACGTGGTGCTGGCCGGCCTGCAACTGAACGGCGTCGAGATCGTGCGCGTGCCGCTGCTGAACAAGGACAGCCTGGAAATGACCGCCCAGGACCACGACCTGATCGCGCGCACCGCGCAATCGATGGCCGAGGCCCACGACGGCGTCGTGATCGTGCACGGAACCGACACCCTGTCGGTGACCGGCGAACGCATCTACGAGCTGTGCCGATCGCCCCGCGTGCCGATCGTGCTGACCGGCGCGATGCGGCCTTACGTCATGCGCAACAGCGACGCCTTGCAGAACCTGACCGAGGCACTGCTGGCGGTGCAGTTGCTGCCGCCCAGCGTCTACGTCGCGATGCACAACCAGGTGCTGCAGTTCCCGGGGGTGGTCAAGGACAAGGCGCGCGGCCGCTTCGTGCACAAACCATGAGCTCCCCGCCCGCCGGCGCGCGCCTTCGCCCACCCCGGCGCTGGGGAGCGGTCTGCGCCCTGACCCTGCTGTGGCTGCTCGCCGCCATCCCGGTGCTGCTGTTCGCACTGCACCAACGCGACCCCGAACTGGCGGTGCGAGTGGCCTTGGGCATCGAGACCTGGAGCACGCGCGCCGGCCTGATGGCCGCGGGAGGGGCGCTGCTCGCCGCATTGCTCTATCCGCCGTTCCCGGCCTGGCTGCGCCGCTTCGCCGCCCGCACCCGCACGTCGTGGTCGGTCGATCGCGCGCCGCTGCTGCGCGCGCTGCGCGAACTGCAACACCTCGAAACCGCGCAACGCCACTACGAAGTCGCCCGCCTGGCGTGGATCCGCGGCGACCTTTCCCTGGTCGGCCCACACATCGCCCGCGCCGTCGAACTCGACCCGCAGATGGCCCGGGGCCAATACCAGCTCGGCCTCTACCTGCTGCGCATCGGCGCCCTGCCGCCGGCTCACGCGGCATTCGCGGCCGCCGAACGACTCGATCCGGGTCACGCCTTCGGTGCTGCCCTGCTGCACGCCGCGCGCACCGCCGACCTGCTCGGCAAGCACGATCTCGCCCTGGAGCTGTTCGCGCGGCACGCGGCGCGTCACGGCACCAGCCCCCGCAGCGACCACTGGCACGGCGAAGCGCTGCTCGCCGCCGGCCAGACCGACGCGGCGCGACGCGCATTCGAAAACGCGGCCCGCGACCCCAAGAGCCGCCTGAGCGCCGAAGAGAACTGGTTCCGGGCACTGGCACGCGTGCGGGCCCGACGACTCGGAGGCCGTTCGTGAAGAGCCTGATCGACCAAGCCGACGAAATCCCGGTCACACTGGTGGTCGCGATCGCCTACGTGACGCTCGCGTTCCTGACCGGCCTGTTCGGCGGAACGGAGCTCATGCTCGACGAATACGGCGCGATGACCCCGCTGCAGGTCTCCGAAGGCGAGTGGTGGCGCCTACTCGCCGCCGCCTTCCTGCACGGCAACCTGGTGCACCTCGGCTTCAACACCTGGGCCCTGGTCGCGCTCGGGCCGGCCGTCGAGCGCGCGCTCGGCAGCCTGCGCATGCTCTCGCTCTACGTGGTGAGCGCGTTCGGCGGCCACCTCGCCTGCTGCCTCGTCTACGCCCCGGGCCAGAGCGTCGTCGGCGGCTCGGGGGCCCTGTTCGGCATCATGGGTGCGATCGTCGCTTGGCAGATGCAGAAGGCAAAAAGCCCGCTCGCGTTCCTCGACTACGAAGGGCCCCGGCGCATCCTCGGCCTGATCGCGGTCAACATCGTGCTCGGCTTGCTGGTTCCCTACGTCAGCAACACCGCCCACGTCGGCGGCCTGATCGCCGGCTTCCTGGTCACCTACCAGTGGCTGGTCCCGTCCCGCGAGACCGGAGCCGCGGGCCTGCGCAACCACTTCCGCTTGGCGATCGCCGCCCTGTTCGCGAGCATCACGTTCCATGCCCTGATGCCGGTCACCCGCTACGACTGGCTGTGGAACCGCCACGTCACCGAGACCGACCCCGACCGCCGCATCCGCCTGCGCAACGCGGCCCTGATGTCGTGGCGCGGCCGAACCACGATCACCCCCGCCGACCTACTCGAGTTCGAGCGCCTCGAACTGCGCTGAACGTACCGAACCCGGTACAAACAACAACCTCACCGGGCCATATACCCGGGCACTTATCCTTGTCAGGTTGTGCTTTGTACCCGGTTCGGTACGTCCCGCAATCGATCGAGGCAGTGCTG
>DRKG01000496.1 GCA_011051855.1 bacterium
GCGGCCAACTCGGCGCGATCCATCGGCCCTTCGGCCTCGACCTGCGCCGGCACGACCTGGAACGAGACCTCGACCGGCTTGCCGATCTTCTCGAGCGGCCGCACGCGGTAGGTGCCGAGCTTCGTCGGCCGGAAGCGCAGCGAGTAGCTGCCGGGCTGCGCCTCGACCGGCCCGAGCGCAACCGTTTCGGCATCGCCGCCTTCACGCTCGATCGAGACCGGGAACGACTCGACGATCAGCGGTTGCAGCACCTCGTCCTTGACGATCGCGGTCAGTTCGATTGCCCCGCCGAGGTCGATCTTGTCGTCGCTGGCGAGGATGCGCAGGCGACTGTTGCCGGCCAACAACCGTCCCTCGAACAAGTAGCGGATGCCGTTCACCCAGAAACGGTTGTAGGCATCCTCGTAGAGGGAACGCCACCGGTAGGTTTCGTCGGTGCCGAGGAACAACACGCGACCAGCACCGATACTCTGCAGCGCGATCACCGGCATGTCCTTGCCGGCAACGCGGAACTCCGGGCTTGGGTGGCCGGCCAGCGACACCGCGGCGGGCTTCAGGCGCGACACCGGAAACCAAAAGTGGAAACCGGGCAGGCGTTCCCACAACAGCTTGCTGGTGTCACGGTCGTCGTCGAGGCGCATCACCTTGGCGCCGACGCCGGCTTCGCCATCGGGCGTGAGCCGATAGCGCCACGGATACTTGAAGGCCTTGCCGAAGCCGATCATCTTGCGTTCGGCAAACTCGACATCGGGGACGATCGGCAACAGGTCGGCAATCGGCCGGGTGGTCGCCGTGGCACGCAACGCTTCGAGCGTGAACTTCTCGCCGGCAACCCACCAGAAGCCGCAACCACCTTCGACGATGTGGCTCGCCAGGTGCTCACAGAACCGCCGGCTCAGCTTGGCCGGGTCGGGGTCGATCGCGATCACCACGTCGTAGACATCGAACTCGGCGCGCTCCTCGGGCAGCCGATCGAGGCGCACGCCATCGTTGCCATCCTGCGGGAACTTCTCGTCGGCGCTGAGCAGCCAACAACTGACGTCGATCGTCTTGTCGCGGAGCAACAGCCGCCGCAGGATCTGGAACTCGTGGCTCGCCCCGCCCGCGAGCAACAACACGCGCAGACGCTTGTCGAGCACCTCGACGACCGCGGACTTGCTGTGGCGTTCCGGCAGCAAGGGTTCGCCGGCGGGGGGATCGATCTCGGCGCGGTAGACGAACCGGCCGGGCACGTCGCTGCTGAGGTCGGACCAGAGGATCTCGGCGGTCTGCCGCTCGCCGATGTGCACTTGCTGCGTGCCGACGACGACTTCGCTGCCCTGCTCGTCGCTGCGCACCAGCCGCGCGGTCACGTTCAGGCCGTCGTAACCTTGGGTGGTGACCGTCGCCTTGATTTGAAACTTGTCGAGCTGCGGCGTCTTCGCCGGCGCCTCGATACGGGTGAGCGTGACCGTCTGCGTCTCGGACGGGTCGCCCACTCCGAGCACGAACGTATGCGGGATCTTGCGCTGCTCCAGCAACCGCGCAATCTCCGGCCCCTGCGGACCCGCCGTTCGCCGGCCGTCGGTGACGAACACCACCGCCGCGATCTCGGCCGGACGACTCTTGTCGAGTGCGGTGCGCAGGGCGCCGCCGAGGTTGCTGGCGCGCCCGTCGGCGACCAGTTGCTCGAGATCGAGCTTCGGCAGCGGTTCCTCGGATGCCACCAGCGGCAGATCGGCGATGCTGCCCGCAAAGCCATAGAGCTGGACTTCGTTCTTCGCCGCCAGCTTGCGCACGATCGCTTGGTCCTCGTACGCGAGCAGCGCCTTGACGAGCTCGATCCGGGTGGCGCCTTTGGGGTCACCGGCACCGACGGCACGCCAGGCGTCGGCGGTGTTCTGCACCTCGTCGCGACGCCATGCATCGACGTGCGTCATCGACTGCGAGGTGTCGACCAGCAGGATCGTGTGGCCCACGCGGGTCTCGCGCTTGACCGTGACCAAGTTGGGTTCCAGCAGCAGCACCACGACGGCGAGCACCGCGAGCGTGCGCAACGTGGCGAGCACGGTGCGGCGCCACAGCGACAGGTTGCGGCCATCGCGGCGGTAGACGAAACCGACCAGCACGACGATCCATGCCATGCCCATCAGCACCAACAAGCCAAGCCCGCCGGTCGGAAAGTTGGCAAACTCGAATTGCAGCTCGGAGCCGGGTTCGACGTCGATCCCGCGCCACTGCGCCAACCATCGCAAGAAGTCTCCCATCGTCTGCGCGCCGTCAGCGACGGCCAAACCTCCAAGCCAACAGGGATTCGGCCAGGAGTCCGACCAACAACAACATCGCCAGCACCGGCCAGACCTCGCCTTCGCCGGCGGCTGCGCCGATGCCGGAATCGTTGCGCACGAACGTGACCAACTCGTGCAGATCCGGCGGATAGAGCTTGCGGAACGCGGCTTCGTCGAACGTCCCCAGGCGGCTCTCGGCGACCGGTCCGTTGCGGGCGATCATGCGCAGGTCGGGCACGCCGTCGTGGCGTTGCAGTTCTACCTCGTAGGCACCGCGCACCCGCAACTCGGTCATCGGCAC
>DRKG01000497.1 GCA_011051855.1 bacterium
CGGGTGCGCTGGCCGGATCGTGCTGCGTTCTACCGGGCGGCCGCTGGTGCGATGCGCAACGTGCTGGTCGACTACGCTCGCAGGCGCTGTCGCCTCAAGCGCGGTGGTGACCGCCGCCACGAATCGGATGTCGTTGCCGACCTGCCGGCCCGTCCCGACCTCGAGGATCCGAGCACGTTTCTGCAGCTCGACGAGGCGATCGAGGCCCTCGGCAAAGAGGACGAACGTGCGGCGGTGATCGTGCGGCTGCGTTTCTTCGCCGGCCTCGACATCGACGAGACGGCGGCGACGCTGGCGGTCTCACGGCGCACCGTGTTGCGCGAGTGGGCGTTCGCTCGCGCCCGTTTGTTCGCGGCTCTGAGAGACGGAGATGCGGATGCCTGAACCGGACGCACGCGTGAAGGGGCTGTTCGTGGCGGCGTTGGACCTCGCCGGCGAGCAGCGAGATGCGTTCGTGACGCGCGAATGTGCTGGCGACGATCGTTTACGGCTTTCGCTCGAACGGCTGCTGCGTGCGCACGAGGAGGCCGGCGACTTCCTCGACCATCCGACGGGTTGGATCGAGGCAGTGGCATCGGATCTGCCGCCCGACGAGCTCGACGAAGACCTGTCCGTAGGGGACCGCGTCGGTCCCTGCGAACTGGTAGAGCGGATCGCAGCGGGCGGCTTTGGATCGGTTTGGCGCGCCCGGCAGTTGCATCCGGTGCAGCGCGACGTCGCCATGAAAGTGCTGCGGCGGCGCGGCGAGGTGGCAGCCGGTGAGCTGGCGGCCGAGTGCCAGACGCTGGCCCGGATGCAGCATCCTGGCATAGCAAGCATGTTCGACGCAGGGGTCGCGAATGGCCGTCCCTGGTTGATGATGGAGTTCGTCGACGGCGAGCCGATCACGATCTACTGCACGGCGCGGCAGCTATCGGTGACGGCGCGACTGTCGCTGTTCGTGGAGCTATGCGCTGCGCTGCAGCACGCGCATGCCAAGGGCTTTGTGCACCTCGACCTCAAGCCGCACAACGTGCTCGTGACGGAACGCCAAGGTGTGCCCGGTCCGGTGGTCATCGATTTCGGTGTTGCTCGGGCTCTGAGTGGCGACGGCGATGCGGCACACGGCGGGGTGATTGCCGGTACGCCGGAGTATATGAGCCCGGAGCAACTCGGTGGCGAAGACGCGCTTCCCGATGCCCGCAGCGACGTGTATTCGCTCGGTGTGCTGCTGCGCGAACTGGTGACCGGGCGGCGTGACGGCGCCGCCGACATCGGAGTCTCGGCGGAGTTGGCTTGGATCCTGCGAGCGGCGACGGCCACCGATCCCGGGGAACGCTACCAGGCCGTGACGGCGCTTGCCGACGATGTGCGGCGTTTCCTGCACCACGAACCGCTGTCTGCTGGGCCCGATTCGCTCACCTACCGGGCGCGGTGCTTTGCACGGCGGCACCGGGCGTTCGCGGCGGCAGTGCTGCTGGTGATGCTGGCTCTCGGTGGAGGCGTCGCCGTCGCGATGACCGGCTGGTGGCGTGCGAGCCGAGCCGAGCAGCAGGCGCGCGCTGACCAACGCCGGGCGGAGAAGGCGTCGGCACAGGCGAATCGTGCTCTGGACCTGATCGACGAGCTGTGGTCGCGCGCCGACCCCAGCCGCCTCGGCAGCGCCGACTACCCGGCGAGCCGTCTGTTGGCCGACAGTCTGCGCGAGGTGCCCGCGAGACTCGGTGATGATCCGGCGATCGAACTACGAGTGCGTCGCATGATGGCCGGGTTGCAGCGGTTCTTCGGCGAGCTCGATGATGCGAAGGTCCACGCCGACCGTGCCGTGCAATTGGCGCGCAACGTCCGCGACACGTCGCAATTGGCGTTCGCGTTGGCCCGGCGGGCCCAGATCCAGGTCGCGCGCGGCGAAGTTGGCGCGGCGGAAGACGACCTGACCGAGCTCGAGAGAATCGCGGTCACACTCGGCAACGGGGAAGGGCTGAGCGCTTTGGTGGACACCATTCGGTCGGATTGTCTGCAGCGCCGTGGTGACACCGATGCCGCGTTGGCGGCCGCACAACGTGGGTTGTCCGCGCGTGAGCGGATCGGCGACCCGGTAGCCATTGCGCAGAGCTTGCTGCGCATCGCCAGCCTCCAGGGGGCAGTCGGACGCATCGGGCCGGCGTTCGCCGCGGTGGAACGCGCGATCGATCTGCAGGCAGAGCTGGGAGCCGACCACCCGGATGTGATCACCGCAGTGCAACATCGAGCGTTCCTGCTGCAGCATCGCGGGGACCACGAAGCGGCCGAAGCTGCTTTCCGCGATAGCCTGACGCGGCGTCTTCGCGTCTACGGAGAAGGCCACTACCGGGTTGCGTGGGCGAGAGCCGAACTCGCCTGGTTGCTGCACGAGCGAGCGCGCTATGGCGAGGCCGAATCGCTGCTGCGGCGCGCGGTATCGTCTTTGAGTGACCGCCTCGGGGATCGTCATCGGTTGGTGCACGAGGCTCGTCAGCGACTCGGCACCGTGCTGATGGCGCTCGGCCGGCTGGATGAGGCCGAAGTCGAACTTGGGGCGGCGATCGCCGGGATGCAGAATGCGCGCGAGCGAGACGAGGCGGCTCTGGCCAACGCACTCGGCAACCTCGCGGGCCTGCACTGGCAGCAAGGACGGCTTGACGAAGCAGTGCGCGGTCAGCGCACGGCACTCGAGTCTGCGCGCCGACACCTGCCGGTCGATCACTTCGTGGTCACGGTGGGCATGACCAACCTCGCGTGGATGCTCGAACGGCACGGCGATCCAGAAGAAGCCCTGCACCTCCTGGAGGAAGCACTCCGAGGTTCCGAGGGCGCCGGGCGCGCGAACGAGGCTCGCATCCAACGGGAGCGACTCGGTGCATTGCGGGAGCGACTCGGCCGCTGACTCGCTGCTCAGC
>DRKG01000498.1 GCA_011051855.1 bacterium
CGGCGACGTCGACGGCGGCGACCAAGTCCGCATCGCCCAGCAACCGCCGGTCCGCAGCGTGCAGCGCGCGGTCGAACGTCGGCGCCGGTTCGAGACAGGCGACGGTGGTCTCGATCACGACCATGCTGCCAGCCGCCACGGCCTTGCGCAGTTCCTGGGCGGAACCGAAACACACATCCCCCCCGCCTCCCGGTTCGAGCCGTACGCCGACGCACGCGTGCCCGTGCAACAACACCACGAACGGCAGCAACCCGACGTGCTCGCACAACGCCGCGAACGCCAACGCCAGATCCAGGCAGGTCGCGAGACGCTCGCCGAAGACTTGCTCGGGCAACCGCACCTTCTGCCCCGTGCGCTCGAAGCTCGGCGGCTCGCTGACGTAGCGGATCCCGACCGCGCAGACCGCATCGTAGAGCGCCTCGACCATCGCGCGCACGCGTTCGGGGTCGGAGCGCTGCATGCCATCGAGCGAGCCGTCACCGGTCAGCGCACAGAGCCGTTCGCCGGCGGCCCGCAGCACGGGCGCCAACACCGGATGGTTCGGCTGCACGAACGCGGCGAGCAGCGCCGGCAACACGTCGAGGCCCGGCCACTCGTTGCCGGCCAGCACGTCGATCGGCGCCGACCAGCGTGCCAGCGGCTCGTCTTCACCTTCGGCAGTCGCGGTGACGACCAGATCGGCGCGCACGGCTTCGAGCAAACCGGCGAAGGCATCGCCCAGGAGCCGCAGGTCCGGCGCCCCCAGTTCGCGGCGTTCGCCGACCAGAAGGCCGTCGACGCCAAGCTCTGCCGCGGTCGCGAAGTCCCCGAGCGTCACCCGCACCAACAGGCCGTCGAGATCGCGTTCGCCGCCGTTGTGCAGTTCGATGCCGAACAGCCACGGCACGGCGTTCTGCTGCATCGCGTAGCACAGGCGGTCGGCGTGGCGCACGTCGATCGTGAGGCCGTTGCTGCGGAGGGTCACGAAACGCAACCGTAGGAACCCGGACGGGTTCGAGCCACCCCGCAGATCGTCCGGGCAGCCGCTAGCCCGATCGCATGGGCCTTGCGGCCAACGACCCCCCACCACCCGGGTGTGTTATTCTTCCTGCGCTCCTCAGACATCCTGCGCTCCTCAGACCTCGTCTCCATCCGTGAAGATACCCCGCATACTCGTCGGAGCAATCGCCGCACTTGCTTCGTTCTCACCCGGCTTCGCGCAGGGCTTCCAGCAGTTGACCGCTCCGTACGGCGTCTCCGGCGTGTTGCCATCGAACACCCCGCTCGGTAGCGGCGTGGTCTCGGCGGACTTCGACGGGGACGGCGACATCGACATCATCGCCGCTCCCCCCTACGGCGGGATGTTCGTGATGCTGCGCAATGACGGTGGCATGGCCTTCACCGACGTCTCCGCCACGAGCGGCCTCGGTTGGCACGGCTTTGCCCGCTGCCTCGAAGTCGCCGACGTCGACAACGACGGTGATACGGACCTGTTCGTCGGCAGCGCACTGGAGCCGGCCAAGCTGTTCCTCAACAACGGCAACGGCACGTTCGTCGAGAGCGCCGCGGCGCGCGGACTGACCAGTGCGGACGACACCTACGCCGCGACCTTCGGCGACTACGACCGCGACGGCTGGATCGACCTCTATCTCGGCAATCGTTCCACTCCGAACGGCTCGATCGCACCGAACCGCCTCTACCGCAACCTCGGCGACGGCTACTTCACCGACACCACCGCGACCGCCGGGGTCGCCGGCAGCGGCCTGGCGCTGGTCGCGACGTTCCTCGATTTCGACGAGGATCTGTGGCCGGATCTCCTGGTGGCGAACGACAAGGGCGCCCAGTACGGCGCCAACGAGCTGTTCCGCAACAACGGCGACGGCACGTTCGCGAACGTCGGGGCGCAGTACAACGCCAACATCGCGGTCGACGGCATGGGCCTCGACCACCTCGACGTGTTCAACGACGGCGGCGTCGACTTCTTCTGCACCGACCTGGCGCCAACCCATCTGTTCGAAGTCTGGGACCCGGTGGCGAACGCCTACTCGATCCAAACTGCGACCTACGGCCTGCAGGGCGGCTACCTGGGGTGGGCCTGCAACTTCTTCGACTACGACAACGACGGTTGGCAGGATCTGCACGTCGTGCACATCAGCCAGCCGAACATGCTGTTCCACAACCCGGGCCAGCCAGCGGCGGCGCAGGTGCCGTGGACGAACGTGGCGCCGGCGCTCGGGCTCGACCAGAGCTATTCGCAGTTCACCGTGTCGGTGGCGGATTTCGACGACGACGGGCGCGTCGACCTGCTGCAGCGCTACGCGCTCGGCTTCCCGGCTTCGAGCGAGGGGCTGACCCTGCATCAGAACCAGGTGGCCACCGGCAATTGGCTGAAGCTGCGCACGATCGGCCGCCGCAGCAACCGCGACGGCCTCGGCGCGCGCGTCGCCGTGACCGTCGGCACCATGACGCAGCGGCAGTGGGTGCGCAGCGGAGTCGGCTACCTGGGCGGTTCGGATCGCCGACTGCATTTCGGACTCGGCAACGCCACCCTGGTGGACCACGTCGAGATCACCTGGCCGAGCGGCCAGGTGCAGCACCTGACCGACATCGCCGCCAATCAGATCATCGACGTGGTCGAGCCGGTCCTGACGACACCCGGCCAGGTCGCGGTCGGTGGTGCGACGACCATCGATCTATCGGTGCCCGGCGACGAACTGCTGCCCTACATGATCGTGCTGTCGCTGTCGGCCAACACGGGCATTGCCCTGCCCGACGGCGACGTGATTCCGATCGACTTCGATTTCGTCACGGCGCTGACGCTCGACCCGCTCAACCCGGTACTGGTCGGCTCGGTCGGCACACTCGACCAAACCGGCGCTGCGACCGCGACCCTGAACGTGCCGCCGCTGCCGTTCCTGAGCGGATGGACGCTCTACGGCGCGGCGCTGACGACCGACCAGCCGACGTTTCCGTATGCGCGCACGGTGTTGGCGCACCCGATCACGATCGCGATCCAGTAGCCCCGCGCGGGCTACCGCGTGGTCGCGCGCCGATCGAGGTGGGTGTAGCCGCCGTCGACGAACACCATCTGGCCGGTGGTGTGCGACGACCGGGACGACGCCAGGAACGCCACCGTGTCGGCGACCTCCTCGGCCGTGGTGAAGCGCGCACCGAGCGGCGCGAGTTCCAACGCCCACTCGTGACCTTGCCAGTCAACCCGAGATCCATCCAGGCAGCCCAACCCGATCCATGCGTGAATCCGCACCGCCAGCACGCGCGCGAGCGGCACTATACTGCATGATCGGCCAGCATATTCGTGCGATATGCTGCTTGCTCCGCAGAGAGCTCATCCGCACACTGTTCGCCCCTCGTCCGAGGCTCTCTGATCGCCGTCCGTATGACCGACTTCCATCGACACCCCGACTCCTACCACCACTGGCAGCTCGAGTTCGACGGCGACGTCGCGCACCTGCGCATGAACGTCGACCCGGACCACCCTTTCCGCGAAGGCTACGAACTGAAGCTGAACAGCTACGACCTCGCCGTCGACATCGAACTGGCCGACGCGATCCAGCGGTTGCGCTTCGAGCACCCGGAAGTCAAGGCACTGGTGGTCGGCAGCGGCCAGGAGCGCGCGTTCTGCGCGGGCGCGAACATCCCGATGCTCAAATCGAGTTCGCACCCCTTCAAGGTCAACTTCTGCAAGTTCACCAACGAGACGCGGCTCAGCCTCGAAGACTACAGCCAGAACTCCGGCGTGAAGTCGATCTGCGCGATCCACGCGGCCTGCGCCGGCGGCGGCTACGAACTGGCGCTGGCGTGCGACGAGATCCACTTGGTCAACGACAACAACTCGGCGGTATCGCTGCCCGAGGTGCCGCTGCTCGGCGTGCTGCCCGGCACCGGCGGCCTGACGCGGATCGTCGACAAGCGCAAGGTTCGCCGCGACCGCGCCGACGTCTTCTGCACCATGGCCGAAGGCCTGCGCGGCAAGAAGGCTCTCAAGTGGGGCTTCGTCGACGCGATCTGGCCGAAGTCGAAGTTCCACGACAAGGTCGCCGAGCGCGCCCGCGAACTCGCCGCCAGCTCGAACAAGCCGACCGGCGGGGGCATCACCCTCGATCCGATCGTGCACGAACGCACCGAGGACGGCGATTACGTCTACGAACACATTCGGCTGTCGGTCGACGCCGACAAGCGCATCGCGACGTTGACCGTCAGCGGCCCGACGGGAGAACAGCCTCGGGACGGCGCCGGTTACGAGGCCGCCGGCTGCAGCGCTTGGGCGATCAAGGCCTGGCGTGAACTCGACGACGCGCTGCTGCAACTGCGCTTCGATCACGAAGAGATCGGCCTGATCGCGCTGCGCACCAAGGGCGACCGGAGCACGTTGCTGCAGGTCGAACAGGACCTGGTCGCACACAAGGACCACTGGCTCTGCAACGAGATCATCCTGTTGATCGCGCGCGTCTGTCGACGCTTCGACCTGATGGCGCGTTCGAGCTACGCGCTGATCGACAACGACGGCTGCGCCGCCGGCACCTTCCTCGAACTGGCGATGGCCTGCGACCGCATCTACCTGCTCGACGACGACGGCGTCGAGGTGGCGGTCGGCCCGCTCAGCGGCGGCCTGCTGCCGATGAGCCACGGCCTCAGCCGGTTGCAGAACCGGTTCCTGAGCACGCCCGAACAGGCCGAGAAGCTGGCCAAGGACCAGCCGACGTTGAACGCTCCGGAAGCCGACGAGGAAGGCCTCTGCACCTACCTGCTCGATCCGATCGACTGGGACGACGACGTGCGCATCGCGCTCGAGGAGCGCGTGTCGCTGTCGCCGGACGCCCTGACCGGCATGGAAGCCTCGCTGCGCTTCGGCGGCGCCGAGAATTGCGACAGCAAGATCTTCGGCCGCCTCAGCGCCTGGCAGAACTGGATCTTCATCCGCCCCAACGCCACCGGCGACACCGGGGCACTGACCCGCTACGGCGCGCCCGAAGGCGCGCAATTCGACTGGCGGCGGACCTGATCCCCGCCCATCCCCGCAACGTGCAAAGCAAGGACGCAGCACCATGAGCATCGTCGACCTCGAAGCCAAGATCCCCAACAACGTCGGCCTGCGCGACAACAAGCGCCTGACCATGGCGCTGGAGAAGTGGCAGCCGAAGTTCATCGAGTGGTGGAAGACCCTCGGCCCGACCGACTTCAACGAAGACCAGATCTACCTGCGCACGGCGGTCGGTGTGGGTCAGGGCGGCTGGGCGCACTTCGACTACGTCAAGATGCCGGACTACCGCTGGGGCATCTTCCTGGCCGACGGCCCGGACGACCGGCAGATCCACTTCGGCGACAACCTCGGCCAGAAGGCCTGGCACGAGGTGCCCGGAGAGTTCCGCAACCGCCTGCGCCGCCTGATCGTCACCCAGGGTGATACCGAGCCGGCGTCGGTCGAGCAGCAACGCATGCTCGGCCACTGCTGCCCGTCGCTCTACGACCTGCGCTCGCTGTTCCAGGTGAACGTCGAGGAAGGTCGCCATCTGTGGGCGATGGTCTACCTGCTGCAGACCCACTTCGGCGCCGACGGGCGCGACGAAGCCGAGGCGATGCTCGAACGCCACAGCGGTGACGAGGACAACCCGCGCATCCTCGAAGCGTTCAACTACAAGGTCACCAACTGGCTCGACTTCTTCTGCTTCACGGCGTTCATGGACCGCGACGGCAAGTACCAACTCGCGTCGCTGGCCGAATCGAGCTTCGACCCGCTGGCGCGCTCGACGCAGTTCATGCTCGCCGAGGAGGCCTACCACCTGCAGACCGGCGAGAACGGCGTCGGCCGCATCATCCGCCGCACCGGCGAACTGATGAAGGAAGGCCAGGACCCGCGCAAGGTCGGCGCGATCCCGCTCGACATGATCCAGAAGTACGTCAACTTCTGGTTCACGGGTTCGATGGACCTGTTCGGCGGCGAAGACTCGACCAACGCGGCCGAGGCGTTCGCAATGGGTCTGAAGGGGCGCTACCGCGAGAGCGACGGCATCTACAAGGATCCGAAGGCGCTCAACGCCGACTACAAGCTGACCGTGCCCACGGACGACGGCAAGCTCGAAGAGAAGGAGATCCCGCTGCGCCGCGCGATGAACGCAGTCCTGTTGGACGCCTACATCGCCGACTGCTCGCGCATCGTCGACCGCTGGAACCGCGACCTGAAGAAGATCGGCATCGACCAGCGCATCGAGCTGCCGAACCGCCGATTCAACCGCCACCAGGGCGTCTACGCCGGCTACAAGTTCAACCCGCAAGGCGAGCTGATCGACGAAGCGACCTGGACCAAGGAGCACACCAACTGGCTGCCGACCCAGGCCGACCGCGAATACGTCGACTCGTGCATGATCCAGGTCACCGAGCCGGGCAAGTTCGCCAACTACATCGCGCCGCCGCACAAGGGCGTCAACGACCAGCCGATCGACTTCGAGTACGTGAAGTTCCACTGACCCGGGCCAATCGGCACGGCACCTGCTCGCTTGCTACGAACATGACCAACCGACTTTGCTACGTCTGTGAGGGCGGCGACTGCACCGAGAAGGGCAGCGGCGACGTCTTCGACCAGCTCCGCGACCTCGTGCGCGAGTTCGACCCCGACGAGGAGCGCATCAAGATCCGCCGCTACCCGTGCTTCGGCGCGTGCGAGCAGGGCATCAACGTGACCCTGTACCCCGACAAGGTCTTCTACAGCCACGTCACCGAGGCCGACCTGCCCGACATCGTCGCGCACATCAAGGGCGACGGCGAGAAGGTCGAGCGCCTGACCGGCAAGTGCGAGCCGGACGTCGAGCAGATCATCTGGGACATGCTCGACAGTCCGTACTGACCATACCGACGCTGCGGCGGCCTACGGGACGATCTACGGGACGATCGTCACCGGCAGCGAGTTCGACCAGGTCTTCACGCTGCCCTGGTAGTTGCCGTCGACGGTGATCCCACCGAAGTAGGTCGTGATGCCGACCAGCCACGGCACGTTCGGGATGATCAGCACCGACTGCGCCGTGCCGAAGCCCTGCAGCGTGGTCCAGGTCGGCGACAAGAACGGGTTGCCCGTCAGAGCAGCGGCCATCAAGGCGTCGTTGTTGAGCGGGATGACGCGCCCGTAGCCGAGGTCGATGCCGGGCGTGGTGTCCATGCTCCAGCCGATCAGCGCCTGCTTGCCGGCGTCGCCGAAGCTGGTGTAGGTGAACGTCACGGTCGTACCGAGCTGGCCGGTGCCGCTCTTGACGAAGGTTCCCGCGACGCCGACCTCGAGCATCACGTCGAGCGTGACCGGCTGGTCGTAGCTGGTGACCGTGACCGGCACGGTCTTGCTGACGTGGCCGGGGGCCGCGAACGTCACGTTCCAGGTGCCGAGCGGTAGCCACAGCGCGTAGCGACCGTCGCGCGCGCGGCTCTCGCTGACTTCGCCGTGCGCGAAGGTGCCCGCACCGAACGTGATCGTCGCCTCGACCGGTGCCGAGCCCAACGTCGACAACACGTGGCCGCGCATCGCCGGACGCCAGGTGGTGAGCGCGTTCTTGACGCCGGGCCAGACGATGGCCTCCTCGGCGACAGTGGCGCTGAACGGCGGCTGGAACGACGTGCCGACCTCGACCAGATACGAGAGCGTGCCGTGCGACCAATGCTCCTCGGGCGCCTCGCCCGATGCCGACGGATCGCGCTTCTGGTAGCCCATCGGCGCGCGCAGGTCGTCCAGGTAGTGCTCGATCAGCGCATCGACAGCCGGGTAGGTCGTCGCACACGGCGAGTAGGTGCGCAGCACCTCGCGGCCCGAGCTGTGGAAGTCGATGTAGATCTCGGGGCGCAATCGCGCAATCAGGTTGCGCATCGTGACCACCTCGGGCTCGCTGCCCGGCGACGGGCCCTTGTAGATCGAACTGCTCGGATTCGACGACGCGCCGCACAGCCCCCACAGGAACGGGAAGTTGCGGTTCAGATCGACCCCGTAGCTGCCGCCGTTGTTGCGGCGGTTCTTGCGCCACCACTGGTCGACGGTCCACACGTGGTTCACGCCATCCGGGTTCGCCATCGGCACGAAGTAGATCTCGTGACCATCGACCAGCGCCTGCAGTTGCGGATCGCTGGCGTAGCCGGCGAGCACCCGCTGCATCGCGCCAATGACCATGTGCGGTGTGTTCAGCTCGCGCGCATGGTGCTGCGCCGCGACGACGATCGCCGGCTCGTCCTCGTCGCTGGCGACGTTGTCGCTGACCTTGAGCGCGAAGATCGACCGACCCTCGTGGGTCGGCAGCCCGCCCGGCAGCGCACTGAGGTCGACCTTCATCGCCAGCGCCGGGTAGGCCGCCGCCTCGGCGTCGATGGCCGCCTCGATCTCGGCGACCGTGTAGTAGAGCGGATCCGGGAGATCGGTTTCGCTGGCCGCCAACATCTCGGCATAGACCGCTCCGAACGGGCGCGAATCGGCCCGCCAGACGGCGCTCGGCAACAGCGACCGGAGCAGCACCTTCTGGCTGTGTTCGACGCGGAACTCGATCTCGCCGTCGGCCGGCACCGCCGCAGCGCAGCACGATCCGATCACATCGAAGTGCTGCTGGATCAGCAACCGTTGGCCCGGCGTCGGCTGCTGCACGACGTAAACCGACGATTGGGCCATCGACAAGGAACAGGCGACAAAGCACCCCAGAACGGCGAGCACGAGACGCATAGATGGAGCGTACCGTACCCGGTACATCCAACAACCCGACCGGGCCTATCGCCCGGGCGTTATTCCCGGCGAGGTTGTTGTTTTAACCCGGTTCGGTACGGAGGTAGCGGCGGCGGCAGAAGAAGAAGCCGTCGTGGAGGTAGTGCACGAGCAGCAGGGAGAAGCCGAGTAGGTAGTAGGCGAGCAGCACGGCGCCGGGGCGGTAGAGCTCGCGGCCGTTGGCATCGACGGGTGGGGCATCGTGGCCGAACATGACGAACTCGCCGTTGCTGGTCGCAGCGATCAGCCAGGCGGCCCCGAGCAGCACGGCGATCGCGCCCAGGGTGGCAAACAGCGCCGTGCGGTAAAACCGCCAGTGCGCACCTTCCCGCATGGTGCGCTCGAACAGCGCGCTCTGGATCTCGCCGCGTTCGGCGCTGCGCCGGTTCATCAGCCAGGCGAGTCCGAGATACTGGAAGCTGTGCCACGCGTTCAGACCTTGGAACGCGGAATCCAGGTTCGGCATCAACGGCACCAGCGACCCGAACACGGCCATCGCCAGCACCAAGCGGAACCGGTAACCGAGCAGGGTGCCGCGGCGGCGCTCACGCACACTCTTGACGATCCAGATGGAGAGCGCGACGACGAACAGCGCCGTGATCGTCATCCACATCGCCGGATGCATCAGGAAGTCCGGCAGGATCGGCGCGACGCGCCCGATGCGGAAGATGTATTCGTCGGCAAACGCCGGATCGCCGGTGACGGCGGTGACGATCCGGGTCGCCAGTGCATCGGGGTTCGCCGTGCGCATGCTCAGGTCGGCCTTGTCGACCATCGACATGCGGAAGAACGACACCGGGTACATCGCCAGCAGGATCACCGCGTAGTCGATCCACCCCCAGCGCCGCCGGTTGCCCCGATCGACGTAGCCGCTGACCACATAACAGTGCTGGTGCACGATGTGGATGCCGGCCCAGAAGAAGAAGAAGGTCAGCACATAGCGCGTCGGCGGCGAGCCCATGATGACCACGTCGAAGAACGCGCTCGACACGGCGGCACCGATGACGACCACCGGCACCAGCAGACCGAGCACGAACATCAGCGGATCCTGGCGACGGAACGCCGGATTCAGATAGGTCCGCGTATAGGTCGCGAAGACGTGCGGGCCGCCGAGCGGCACCATGACCAGCAGCGTGACCAGATCCTCGGCCGCCGAGACGCCCGCGCCGAGCGCGCGGAACAAGTAGAAGGCGAGGATCGGCAGCGGCACCAACCAAGCGCCGCCGGCGACGAACAACCGGTCCCAGGAGCGGTTGCGCAGCAGTCGTGGTCCGTGCGCCGCCGCCGAGACATCGACACCAGGAGCGAACGTGGTCATGACTCGTTCCAGGTGACTACCACGAACGCCCCGGCCATTCGAGCGTCGCGCCCGAAAACGGGCGCTACTTGCCGCCGGTCAGCTCGCCGACGAGGTCCTTCTCTTCGTAAACCTTGGTCAGCGCCTCGATCATGATCGCGGTGTGCACGCCGACGCACCGGTTGACCTCCTCGTCGAACCAGTAGTTGCCCGGCAACGATTCGATGTTGCCGTCGAACACCAGCCCGACGACGTTGGCGTCGCGGTCGAGGATCGGGCTGCCCGAGTTGCCGCCGATGATGTCGCAGGTGCAAACGAAGTTGAACGGCGTGTCCAGGTCGAGCGCGCCCTTCTTGTCGAGCCACTGCTGCGGCAGATCGAACGGCGGCTCGTTGTCGAACGCGGAGTTGCGCTCGAACAGGCCCCAGACGGTCGTCTTCGGCGCCACCTTGGTGGTGCCCGCCTCGTAGCCCTTCACCGTGCCATAGGCCAACCGCAGCGTGAACGTCGCGTCCGGGTAGTTGGCATCCCCGTAGACGTCGAAGCGCGCCTTGTTGATGATCGTCTTGAAGGGCTCGCACGCCTTGGTCGCAGCCTGCATCGCGCCGCGCATCTCGCCGAACACCTCGCGGCTCAGCTCGGCTTCGCCGTACTTCTCGATCAGCTCGGCCATCTTCTCACGGATCGCGGCGAACGCGTTCTTGACCTCTTCCTTGCCGGACTTCTCGATCAGCTCCTCGTCCCGCGCCTTGATCAGCGCCATGCGCTCGTCGTCGCGCAGGCCCCGCAGGTGGCCGGTGTAGGCCTTCAGGCTGTTCATCATGCCGAAGTACTGGTCGCGCAGGGCGAACGCCGCGCGCTCGCTCTGTTCCATCTGCTGCTTGATGACCTCGACGTTGTTGGCCAGCAGATCGACGACGAGCCGCGTCCAGACATCGCGGTGCATGACCATCTCGTCGTAGGTCAGCGAGCGCTCGGTGCCACCCGGGTGACCCGACACGAACACCAGGTCGTCCTTCTTCGCGCCATCCGTCTTGAACTTGAAGTACCACTTCGACGAGTCGACCGGCTTGCCGTCCTCGTAGACGCGGAAGAACGCGCAATCGAGGCAGTAGCGCGGGTAGGTGAAGTTGTCGAAGTCGCCGCCGTAGAACGCGACCTGCTTGGCCGGAGCGAACACCAGGCGCACGTCGTCGTATTCGTGATAGACGTAAACGCGGTACTGGTTGCCGTCGTAGAGGGTCACCGGCTCGGCGACGATGTGCTCGTCGGCGTTGCTGTGCTCCTGGCACAGTTCATCGAGCGCCGCCTCCACGTCGCCCTCCTCGGCCTTGACCTGCATGATCTGCTCGGTGACGTCCTTGACGTCGACGAGCTGCTTCAGCGTCAGATCCTTGCCGGGCACTTCCTCACCGTAGAGTCGCGAGCTGAAACCCGGCTCGACCCAGTCCTTCTCCGGCGTCGAGATCTTCTGGATGGTCTCGAGCGCCACGTGGTGGTTGGTCATGACCAGGCCGTTCGGGGATACGAACGAGCCCGAGCCGCCGGTATCGAAGCGCACCGAGCCGAGGCGCACGTGATCGACCCACTCCTGCGTGGGCTCGAAGCCGTACTTCTCCTTCAGCTTCTTCAGCGGCAGCTTCGAGAACAGCCACATGCCCTCGTCGGGGCGGGTGGTCGATTCGGGGAGAGTCGCGCCGAACGCCATGACGGCGAGGGCGAACGGGATGACGGGTTGGAATTGCATCGTGTTGTCTACGTCCCGACCGCGTGAGTGCGAAATCGGGGGCGAGATCGTATCAGGCCGGCGAGAACAGGTCCGCCAACATGTTTGGCGATCCCCGCATCCCGCCGGCCGAAGGGCGCCTACTCGCCGCCCTTCTCCATCATCTTCGCGACCAGCTCCTTGGCGATCTCGCTCGCCCGGTGGCCGTCGTGGCCGCGGTAGTGGATCTTGAACTCGCTGTCGAGCACGACCACCGTCGGCCAGCCCTTGACGGCCCAGTCGGTCGAGATCTTGGTCTTGCGACCTTCCTCTTGGTTCTGGAAACTGCGCCAGTTCAGGTTGTTCTTCTCGATCGCCTGCTTGGCGCGCTCGATCGTGCGGTCACTGTTGACCCCGATCAGAGCAAACGGCTTGTCCTTCATCTCTTCCACGAGCGACCGCTCGTGCGGGTACAGGGCCCGGCAAGGGCCTCACCAATCGCCCCAGAAATCGAGGAAGATGACCTTGCCCCGATAGTCGCTCAGCTTGAACGCCACTCCGTCCAGATCGACGCCCTCGATGTCCGGCGCCGTGCAGCCGACACCGAACTTCTCGCGCTCCTCGATCGCGCCCCGGATCTGCTGCGCAAGCCCCTTGTCGGCCACCTGCTCGGCAGTCACCAGCAGCGCCGCCTTGGCCGTCTTGTAGGCATCGCTGTCGCGGTCGGCGTTCTCGATGGTCGCACCATGCTTGGCAAACTGCGCCCACCCGCGCACGTCGACGCTCTTGCTCTTCAGCAGCTTGTCCAGCGCCCGCGCGGCGAACTCCTCGTCGACGACGCGATCGAGGAACGGGAGCATGCGCCCCATCTTGGCCAACTCGGGGCTGTCGACGTGGTCGGAGAGCAGCGTCTCGATCGCGCCCTTCGCCCGTTTCTGGTCCATGTTCACGACCATCAGCAGGAACTGCACGGCGTCGTCGGTGCCGGCGAACTCCTTGGCGTATTGCAGTGCCTTGTCGGCGATCGGGCCGTAGTCCGGACGCATCGAGATCGCCTTGACGGCGCCACCGTCCTCGGCGGCGTCGCGCGCCTTCGTCGTCTCTTCGCGCCACTTGGTGAACGCATCGCGCCGGAGCTTGGCCAGCTCCTGCATGCGCTCGGCCGCCGTGGCCTTCTTGTCTGGTTTGGAGGTGACGGGATCCTGCGCGGCGATCGTGCCGAGCAACAGGGAACCCGCGAGGAACAGGGCTGTCTTCATGTCGTCTTGGGGAAAGGGAATCCGGCACACACGCACCGGAGGGAACGGGCCAGGATGGCTGGCCCGGCACCTGCCGACAACCACCTCGACGGCGGATCCCTCCCCGGCACGGACGTGCTACACGCTCGGTACATCCGGGTCAGGCGGCGCCCTCTTCCCGCATGGGCTTGTGGACGCGTGCTGCGGGGGCTGGCCAGTGGGGGCACCTTCCTCTTGGAGCCTCGTGACTTCTATCCGGGTGTCCATTTTTTCGGGGCGAGACCAGCGTGCCGAGGGTGCTGGTTCGTGCATGGATCGGGTTAGCATCGCGCCGTGCATCCTCCCGACCTGCTGCTGCCACGACGTTCCTCGACGGATCCCGAAGGCTTGGCCGAGTATCGCGAACGCGGCGGCTACGCCGGTCTCGCGAAGGCTCGGGACCACGGCGGTGCATGGTTGCGCGGCGAGGTCGAGGCCGCCGGCCTGTGCGGGCGCGGCGGCGCGGCGTTCCCGACGATCCGCAAGTGGGCGATCGCGGCCGCCGCCGAGGCGGACGAGAAGTTCGTGGTCGCCAACGGCGGCGAACACGAGCCCGGCAGCAACAAGGACCGACACCTGGTGCACCGGCATGCACACGCGGTGATCGAAGGGCTGGCGCTTGCCGGCCTCGCGACCGGCGCGAGCAAGGGCTACGTCTACCTGATCGAGGACATGCAGGAGCAGCGCGCGAGCGTGACCACCGCACTGCGGGAAGCGAGCGACGCGAACCTGCTGCCGTTCCCGATCGAGGTCGCGACCGGGCCCACGACCTACGTCGCCGGCGAAGAGACCGCCGCCCTGAACGCGATCGAGGGGCAGCCGGCCAAACCGCGCAAGAAGCCGCCGTTTCCCGGTGAGGCGGGACTGTTCGGCAAACCGACGACGGTCAACAACGTCGAGACGCTGGCCCACGTCGCGTGGATCGCGCGCCACGGAGGGGCGGCGTTCGCC
>DRKG01000499.1 GCA_011051855.1 bacterium
ATCGTCTGCGCCACGGCGTTGCGCGAACTCGGCGCGACGATGAACTGGAACGTCGTCTTCGAAACGGCGCCGCTCGAACGGGATCTGCAGAACGTCTCGGTCGACCTCAACCTCGAGGATCAAGATCCGCGCATGGTCGCGCAGTTGATCGCGGTCGCCGGCGGAGCCGACTGCATCTTCGACGACCCCGCCGACTATGAAGGCGCGCGCACGACGCTGCACGTGGTGCGGGTTCCGTCGCCGGAGACCGAGTCGGGGCGCAGGCGCCTGCGTGCGATGGCAGGGCAATGGTATCGCTCGTTCCTTCGCGACGAGTTGCAGAACGAGCCGCTGGTGCAAGAGCAGGGTATCGAGGTGCGCATGCACCTCGGCCGCATGCTGATCGAGAACGGCGATCTCGAGTCGGCGATCGCATTCTTCAGCGATGTCTACGACCGGCGCCCGCATGACCAAGCGGCGGCCGCGATCCTACGCATCGCCGAGTGCCATCTCGACCTGGCCGACGGCCACCTCGATCGCGAATCGAAGCGCAAGGACTACGCCGCCGCCGAAAGCTGGGTGCGCCGCATCTTCGAGAGCATGCCGATGGTGCCGGAAGTTGCGCAGGCGACGATCCTGCTCGGCCGGGCATTGCTCGGTCAGGCCCGCGCCGAGATCGATCCGGCGGTCGTGCGGGAGAAGGCGCGTGCCTGTCAGGAGGAGCTGCGGGCGCGCATCATCCGTCTGCTCGACTCGGTCGAGCTGATCGAGGTGCAGTTGCTCGCCGGTCGCGCCCAGTTCCTGATGGATCGGCCGGACAAGGTCTACGAGACGATGGTCAACCTGCGCGGCTCGCCCTACTTCGAAGAGCTGGAGCCGAAGCAGTACCTCGACTACCACTTCCTGCTCGGCTACGGCGCGCTCGGCGAGGGCAAGATGGAGCTCGCGATGCGTGCTCTCGAGTGGTTCCTGATCCACGCCGAAGGCGATGAGCGGCGCGGTCAGGCCTACGTGCTGCTGGCGGAGGCGTATCTGGCGCAGAAACGCTTCATGGAAGCGCGCGCGGCCGCGATCGAGGCGCGCACGCGGCACCTGTCGCCGATGAACTCCGCGTGGCGCGAGCGCACGCTGCGCGTGTGGGCGAAGACGGCGTTGGCGCTGGGTGAGAAGGAGGATGCGTTCCTCGAACTGGAACAGATGGTGCTGCGCGGCGAAGAGCCCGAACTGACCTTGTTCCTGGTCGATGAACTGCTCGCCGATCGCCAATGGCAGCGGGCGATCTCGATTGCCCGAATGCTGCGGGAACGCGATGACGAGGTCGGCGACCAGGCGCGCTACAAGACCGTGCTGGCGCTCTACGAGCAGGCGACGGCGGGTGACAACCTCGAAGCATTCCCGTCGCAGGCCATCGCGATCGCTCCGAACATCAAGAGCCGCGAGCTGCGCGAGCGGGTCGCGACCATCATCGGTGACGCCTACACGAAGCTCAACAAACTCGAACACGCGGCCGACGCGTATCGGGGGATCCTGCGGTGAACCTTCGGTCGAGCATCGTCGGCTGGGCTTGTGCCGCAGGCGCGCTGATGGCGCAGGTGCAATCGCCGTCGCCGCAGGACGCGCGGCGCGGCAAGTTGCGGGAGCTGTCGCGCAGCAAGGATCGCATCGAGCGGCTGCTGGACCTTCAGATGCAGTATGACCTCGGTCTGGTCCGGGACCTCGATGAGAGCGTGATCGATACCGGCAGCGGGGCGACGAGTGCCAACCTGTCGCGGTTGCAGAGCGAGTTCGAGCACGAGCACGCGCGCAGCGAGTCGCTGACGCGGCGCCTGGAACGACTGCGCAACGAATACGAGCGGCTGCAGCAGGAGGTGGCGGCGCTCGACGCGCCCGAGGAGCCGGGCACGACGGTCATCAGCGTGCCGACTGCCGGGCATGCGATCGGCGAGGAGCCGCGGGTCGCATCGCCGTTGCCGGCGCAACCGACTTCGCCGCTGCCGGCAGCTCCGGGGGTGGAGACGGTGGCCGTGACGGAGACGCCCGAGGGTGTGCCGCCGGGGCTGATCCTCGATCCGCTGCGGGCGACGATCCAGGGCTCCAAGGACCACCAGCGGGTCGCGGCGGCGTTGTTCAAGGCCGGGCAGAAGCACATGGATGACGCCGCGCGCATGCGTGCGGCCGGCAAGCTGGAATACGCCAAGGTGTTCGACGAGCACGGCCGGCAGAAGCTGCTGCGTGCGATCGACGAACTGAAGCCGTTGCTCGATGGGGAAGACCCGCCGTACGTGTCGCTGTTCTACCTCGGTCGCTGCCGGGAACTGCTGTTCCGCTACAGCGAGCGCTACGAGGGGTTGTCGCTGGAGAACTCGACGGCCGAATACCAGCGGCGCGAGCAGGAAGTGCGAGAGCCGTTCTTGCAGATCAGCGCGCGCGACGTCGTCAAGGTCGGAACGGCCGGCAAGATGGAAGTGCTCGGCCCATGGGGACAGGCGGCGAAGACGGCGATGGAGAACTTCCGGTGGATGAACGTCAACGGTCGCTACGACGCGACGGCGCGCATCGAGGCATTGACGTGGCCGGGGCAGGGGAAACGGTGATCGACGAGAAGCAGCTACTGCAGCTCGGTTTCACGCAGTTCGTCAAGGTCGCGCGGGAGCTGGAGCAGAGCTACGCGGCGTTGAAGGAGCGCGCGGCGGCGGTCGACCTGCAATTGCAGGCGAGCAACCGCGCGCTGCAACGATCATTGGCCGAGCGCGAGGCGATGTTCTCCGCGCTGCCGATCGGGCTGTTGGCACTGCGTGAGGATGGCGAGATCGGCAGCAGCAATGCCGAAGCCGATCGGCTGGTCGCGGCGGCGGCGGCGGCCGGTGTCGATCTGGTGCACCGTCGCGAGGGGGAGGTGCGCTTCCTCGACGCGGCCGTGCGCGTGCGGCGCGTGCCGCTGCCCGATGGCGAACTCGTGCTGCTCGAAGACCGCTCTCGGTTGCAGGAACTGGAGCGCGAAGTGCGCCGATTGGATCGGCTCGCCGGTCTGTCGGAACTGGCGCTCGGTGTGGCGCACGAGATCAAGAATCCGCTGAACGGCGTGATGGGCTTTGCCAGCTTGATCGAACGCAGTGACGACGCGGCGGCGATGAAGCGCTTCGCCGGCCGCATCGGCGAAGGCGTGCGGGCGATCGACGACATCGTCAAGGCGCTGCTCGGGTTCGCCCGGCCCGACGACAAGCCGGCGCGGGTCGCCGCGATCGGCCAGGTGATCGAGCAGGTGGCGGTCGA
>DRKG01000500.1 GCA_011051855.1 bacterium
AGAACGGCTTCCACAGCCGTCGCCAGAGGCGCGACAGGCGCCGCGGCGCGGGAACGGCAACCTCCGCGGCGGGGCACGCGAACGATGCACCCGCCATACCGCGCAGGTAACGACGGCGGTGCTTGCGCACGTGCCGGATGTCTTCGTCGGCGCGGCGGCGAAACTCCCGCCCGCGCGCTGCGTGCACGCTCGCCAACTGGAAATCGATCACTGCCGGCGTGCCATCCTCGCGCACCAGGATGTTGACCTCCTTGTGCAGGTCGTTGTGGCACACGCCGCGCTCGTGCAACTGCTCGACGAGCGCTTCCAGGCGGTCGAAGAAGTCCCGGCGGAGTTCGGTGACGAGCGACAACGGCTCACCGGGAATCCAACTGCGATAGGTCTCGCGGCCAGCCGGCGGAGCCGCGATCGCCGGCACTCCATCGAGTCCGGCCAGCGCGCGCAACGCATGCTGCTCGCGGCGGGCCAACAGCCGGGCGACCAGTGCGATGCCAGGCATTCTCGATCGGCATCGCCGCACGACCAGCCGATCCCCGCAGCGCACCAGCTCGACCCTGCCGAGCAGGTCGCGCTTCAGCTCGCCGACGTGAATGCACGCCCCCGCTTCCACGGGCCCAGTCTCACCCGCAGTTGCCGGCGGCGACGCGGTCGCTCTCGATATCGGAGATCATCGACTCGGTGATGTCACCGGTGGGATAGTTGCCGTCGAAGCAGGCCTTGCAGAACTGCAGGTCGCCGTTGCCGGCAGAGCGCACGGCGTCCTCCATCTCGGCGATCGTCTGGTAGACGACGGCATCCGCACCTAGCTCGTTGGCGATCTGGGCCTCGTCGCGGTCGCGCGCAATGAAGTCGCGCTTGGTCGACATGTCGATGCCGTAGAAGCAAGGCGACACCAACGGCGGGGAATACGACGCGAAGTAGACCTTCTCGGCACCCATCTCGCGGGCGATCTTGACCATGTGCCGGCTGGTGTTCCCGCGCACGATCGAATCGTCCATGATGATCACGCGCCGACCTTCGAACTCGGAGCGGATCGGGTTGAGCTTGGCGCGGATGGTCGCCTGACGGGCCTTGTCGTTCGGCATGATGAACGTGCGGCCGACGTAGCGGTTCTTGACGAATCCCTCGCGGCAGTGCAGCCCGAGCTCCTCGGCCATCGTCAGCGCGGCCGTGCGCGCCGACTCCGGCACCGGGATCACGACATCGGCCTCGAGCCCCGTCTCACGGAAGCGGCGCCCCATCCGGCGACCCATCTCCATGCGCGCTTCGTAGACCGAGACCCCGTCGAGGAACGTGTCCGGGCGCGCGAAGTAGACGTATTCGAAGATGCACGGACGATGCGGCTTGGCCGCGACCTGCCGGAACTGCGGTACCCGATCCTCGCCGATCCACAGCATTTCGCCGGCGGCGAGGTCACGCACGATCTCGTAGCCGGCGACGTCGAGCACGACCGACTCGCTCGCAACCGCGTAGAACGTGCCATCGGGAGTCTCGCGCTTGCCGAAGATGCATGGCTTGATGCCGAACGGGTCGCGGAAGGCATACAGGCCCGCGGTCGTGATCCCGACAACCGAATAGGCGCCCTTGACCTTCTCGTAGACCTCGCGGACACCGGCCTCGACGTCTTCGATGCCGACCGGATCGGCGTTGCGCCGCATCAAGGCATCGGCGAACACGTAGAGCACGACTTCGAGGTCGCAGTTGCTGCCGAGGGGGATGTTGCGGCTGTCAAAGTAGGTGCGCTTGAGTTCGTGGAAGTTGGTGACGTTGCCGTTGTGCGCCATCGCCACGCCGACCGGATAGTCGAGCCAGAACGGCTGCACGTCGGTGTCCTCGCCGAGGCCGACCGTCGGGTAGCGCACGTGGCCGACCGAAAGGCTGCCGCGCAAGCGCTGCAGGTGGCGCTCTTCGAAGACCTCGCGGACCAGTCCCAGCCCCTTCTTGGCCTGAAACTTGCTCTTGAACGATACCGCGCCCGCCGCGTCCTGCCCGCGATGCTGGATGGCGACCAGGCCGTTGATGACATCGTGGATGGTGTCGGACCCTGGCGGGCCGAAGATCGAGATGAAGCCACACATGGAGGCCTGCGAGCTTACCGCGCCGCGCACATCGCGCGCGGCCGGACTGCCCCGAAATCGCCGCCGGTGCGCGGTAGCATCCCCGCTCCCATGGCGAACATGTGCAACATCGACGGCCGCCTGGTGGCCGAGTCCGAGGCAACCGTGCCCGTGCTGGACCGCGGCTTCCTGTTCGGCGACTCGATCTACGAGGTCGTGCGGACCATCGACGGCGTGCCGCTGGCCTGGGCCGAACACTGGGCCCGGCTCGGGGCGTCGGCAGACGGCTTGCGCATGGCGCTCGATCTGGACGAGGCGACCGTCGCCCAGCGCGTGCAACAGACGATCGAAGCCAGCGGCGTCGACCCTTGCTACGTGCGGATCGTCGTCACCCGCGGCACCGGCGACGCGCCGAACATCGACGTCGCGACGGCCAACGGCTCGCCGCGCTGGGTGGTCATGGTGCGCCCCTACGAGCCGCAATCCGGCAAGCCCGCGCGGCTGCAAGTGGTCGAACGCTTGCGCAACGACCGTCGCGCTCTCGACCCGGCCGCAAAGAGCGGCAACTACCTCAACAGCGTACTCGGACTGGCCGAGGCCAAGGCCGCTGGTGCCACCGACTGCGTGATGGTGAACACCGACGGCACGGTGACCGAAGCCTCGACGTCCAACCTGTTCGCGCTCATCGACGGAACGTGGTGCACGCCGCCGCTCGACGCCGGCATCCTCGCCGGCATCACCCGCGCGATGCTCCTCGACTTCCTGCCCACCTGCGGCGAACGGGTCGAAGAGCGCGCATTCACCGCCGACGAACTGCGTGCGGCCGACGAGTTGTTCCTATCGAGCACGCTGCGCGATATCGGGCCCGTCACCCATCTCGACGGACGCGCCCTCCATGGCGGCGAGGGCGGCCCGCGCACGAAAGCACTCCTGGAGCGCTTCGTCGATCGCCTGCAGGCACGCCTCCGCGACCGCGATGGGCCGCAGTGGCGCCGCCTGCTCGTCAGTTGATACGGCTCCGACGGCGATCAGTCGGCGAGCGCATCCGCCAGGATCGACTGGATGCGCTCGAGCGCGCCACGGTAGCGCGCCTTAGCCCGCTCGCTGTTCTTGACGGCGGCGACGATGCTTTCGAGCGAACCATCGAACGTCGGCTCGGGGTTCTTGCGCGGACGGCCCGGCCCGCGGCGCATGCCGGTGCTCTTGGCGGCCTTCGCCTTGGCTGCCTTGCCCTGTCCACGCGGCGCCTGCTTGACGATGCCGAGCATCGCCTGGGCGCGGCCATACATGATCGGGTAGACCTTCAAGCGCTTCTTGGCTGCAGCCGCGTGCAGATCCTGGTAGCTGATCTTGGGGTTCTTCTTGAGGGACGCGACGATGAACTCCATCGCCGGATTGGACTTCTTAGCGGCCATTGATCGTGGGATCGCCTTGTAGGATGTGCAATGAAAGAAACCGTGACCGAGATCCGGTCACGAGTGGATCTTGGCATTAGCCGAAGGCAATCGCAAGCCTGTTTATCGCCCTGATTGCGGCAAAACCGTCCAAGATTCGCCAGGCGCCAGCAGGACCGATCGGTGCGGAAGCAATGATCGCTGGAGATCGTGCAGGTTGCGCAAGGTGATCCGCGGCGAATGCGGGTGCGCCTGCGGCAGGAACGCGTCGTCGAGCAGAATCAGGTCCGGCGCGACACGGTTGGCGATGTCGACGATGTGGCGATTGCGCGGCGAGGCGAGCAACACACCGCCGGCTTTCTCCGGCGCAAGCGCCGCCGGCATCGTCGGCCCGACCACCAGAACCGGCGCACAGCCATCGGTTTCGATACGGTAACTGCAGTCGTATGGCACCGATCCATCGTCTCCGGGCACCCCGAGCGGGTATACGAGCGTACCGGTGCCCTTGCCGTATTCCCGGCCGAGCTCGACCAGCGGCATCTTCGCCATCGCAATGAGTGGCAAATGGTACACTATGTGGCTGTAGACCGGCCGCGGCGGTTTGGCGACGAACATACGGATCAGGAGCTGATCGTTGCGCCGGGTCATGTCGAGCGGCTGGGTCAGCAGGACCATCCCGGCTCCCCCCCACAGCCACTGCGCCACGTCGTTGCCGGCCGGATCGATCAGGTAGTTGCGGCCGGTGTTGCGCACCAACCAGCCTCCCATCGGCAAGCGGAAGAAGCGCAGCGCCCCCGGCGGCACCGGATCCTCGCCCTGCTTCGATACCGCATGCAGCCGATCGCGCCACCACGACGGCAATCCGCGCGCCATCAACCCCGCGACCTCGCGCGACATCCGACGAGCGATACGCTGGTGCAGTTCGAGGAAGTCGACCCGCGGAAACTCCGCACAATGGCGGTCGATGCGTTCGAGCACCGAGAAGCGCTCTGCGCCGCCGGTCTCGGCCGGAGTCAGGGTGCCGTCGTAGATCTGCGGCGGCCGCTGCAACAAGTCCGCCGTCAATCGTCGCCAATAGTCGGGCGGCTCGACCGGCGCCTGCGACACTCCGGGTTTCGGCGGAAACTCCGGCATCACGCCCGCCAGCGCCGCATCGTCGGCGACCAACATGATCGAGCCCAAGAGCCCCGGGTCGACCTTCGGGCCCATCCCGAACGTCCAGCCGAGCCGCGTCTGCGGCATGCTGTCGGTACTCTCGTCGAAGTCGTTGAAGATCATCTGCAGGTCGATGCACCGCCCGACCTGCGCGTGCTGACCGGGGGGCAGGATCTCATTCCACGGGATCAACGCCTCGAAGGTCGTCAACTGCTCTTCCTTGCTGTGCAGCACGACCATACGAGCCGGGGCGTCGAGCACGCGCGCGAGGCCGCGCAGCCGGTCCCACTGCACGACCTCGTGCCCTTCTTCGTCGGCCAGCCAGAACTCGCGATCCTCGCGGCGACCCGGATCCGGCCCGTTCGAGCGGGTGTTGCGGTCGGGATCGAACGACAGTAGCAGCGAGTCGGCGGCGGGGATCTCGGTCAGCAACAGCGTGTTTGCATCGAGCGCGCGGTGCCATTCGTCGTGGGCGACACACGCGACATAGAGGGCCTGCTCATCCCACATCAGGAACACCACCGCACTCGCGTCGGCCGGGCCGCGCCAGGCACCGTGAGCCGTGCCCGACAACTGCCGCCGGTCATCGAGCCGGATCACCGGCAAACGTGGCCAGTCGGTCAACGAGCCGTCGATCGTGACCTCCCGATCCCCCTTCGGCAGAACCACCGCCTGCGGGAGCAGCATCGGCTGCGCCAGCTTGGGCCGATCCTGGGCGGTCGCGGAAGCCCCCGCCAGAGCCGTCAGGAGCAACGTTGCCGGGATCCTGGCGATCGGGATTCGAAGCGTTTGCATCATGAGTCCTGCATCCGGTGCAGGCTGAGGTAGTTGAGAATCGCGTGCGCGGTGGTCGAGCCGAGCAGACCGAAGCCGAAGTGCACGATCGAGCCAAGCGCGAGTGCGTGGACCAGCGTGAACAACAACCAGCGGATCCCGCCTACGGTGCTATTCAGCAACACGTAGGCGGCAACCGACCCGAACAATCCGAATGCGTCCTGCACGGCCAAACGGAAGAACAACTCCTCGGCAACTGCCGAGATCAAGACGAAGGCGATGCTGACACCATCGCCGGCGTTGGCAAACAGCCGCTGGGCCGGCGACGCGATCTCCCGCAGCCGGGCGCTGCGGCGGATCGCCGCGCCCAGCATCGCCGCAGCGACGACGCCGACCACCAGGCCGACGGCGGACGCCGCCGGCGCTCCGTGGGAACCGACGGCCCGCTCACCCAACGCGGCGATGCGATCTCGCCACCACAGCCAGAGCAGCGCGGCGGCGCCCATTGCACCGTAGACGACGACGCCGGCCCCGAGCACGAGCAGCGGCCCCGGCTCTTCCTCCGGCTCCTCCGGGCGGCCTGACTCGTCGCCGCCGCTCACGGCAGCATCCGCATGCGCGCACGCGGCCCCAGCACACAGCAGGGCGTTCCCAAGAAGAGCTCGCACGGCACCGGGCCGAACTGGCGACTGTCGTGGCTGTCGAACGCATTGTCGCCGAGCAGGAACCAATGCCCCGGCGGCACGAAACGCGGCCAGGACTGCGGCTGGCCGGCGACCCCCAGCGCCGGCTGGCGCCACGCGTAGAGGTCCCGGAACACACGCAACTCCTCGAAGACCGCCGCCCCCGCCCCCGTCACACAAACGTGCAACCACGTTCGCACTACCGGCACGGCCGCAGTCGTCGGCGCGGCCCGCACGTATTCGAACGAATCCCCGATCAGGGCGAAGTCGCGGCCATCGAGCCGGCCGAACGTGAACGTGCCGTCCCACGCCTCGGCCAGCACATCGCGGCGCGTATCGACGGTGCGACCATCCTGCCAGACCTCGAGCTGATTCGCGGCCGGTGTCCACACCATCGTCACGGCGAACTCGGGCGCATCGATCGTGCCCAGCACGGTCGCCGGCGGCGTCGAGAACGCCAACCGCATGCCACAGTCGGTCACCACGACGTCGCCGCCATAGCTGCTGCGCTTGCCGCACAGATCGAGGTAGCTCGCGTTCACCGGCCGATCGGTGCCGACCGCACCCGTCGGCAGCACCCCGTCTTCGGGATCGCGATGACGCGCCCGCCGCGCCGCCGGCCGAAACGCCGCGCGCACCCCCGCCAACGCCTCGCCGATCGGCGGCAGCGTCCACGGTCCCTGGCCGCGCGCCGCGGTCAGATCCAGCCCTTCGCCGACGTCGTCATCGCCGCCGGCCGACGCCCACAAGACGCTCCGGGCCATCGCCCGTCGCGGCGCCTTCACCTCGCGCCGCATCCGTTGCGGGTCATCGCCGAGCCACACGTCTCCCTTCTGGATGTCGATCCAGCACGCCCCTACGTCGTCACCACACGCGGCGATGCGCTTGACCAGTTGGTGGCCGGTGAGGCCGGGATTGGCGACCACCACGACATCACCGCGCTGCTGCTCGGCCGCACTCTGCAGCTTGTCGACGAGCACGACGTCACCGTCAACCGGATCGCCATAGAGCAACGGCTGCATGCTGTCGGACGGCACCAGATAGCGGTCACCGAGGTAGCGGCGCAGTCCCTGCACGGTGAGCACCGCGACCACCGCTACGAACAGCGCATCGCGCAACATCCTGGGCATCGGGGTGCGGGCGGTCATCGGGTCTCGCAGAAGAAGCGCCGGTGCAGCAAGCGCACGGTATCGGCCAGGCGCGCGGCGTCGACTGCAAAGGCAACCGTGCTGCCGAGGGCACCAAGCCCGGCACAACGCACCGCGATTCCGGCATCGGAGAGCACCGTCAGGACGTCCGCCGTGCCCCCCCGCTCGAGCCGAGCCGGATCGCCGATGACCCCGACGACCGCACAATCGTCGACCCGCGACACCTCGCCGAGCCCGGCAAATCGCTCGCACAGCGCGTCCGCCATGCCCGCCGCCACCGCAATCGTGACCGCGGCTTCGCCGACCGCAACCGGCCCGACATCGCAGCCCATGTCGGCGAGCAGCCAGAAAACGCGTCCGAGGAACGCGTGCTGCGGCACCATGCGGTGCGAGCGCACCGTGACCAGGGCGGCGCCATCGCGATGTGCGATCGCGTGCACGGCCGAGCGGGGGCCTTCGACTTCACCGACGATCGTCGTCCCCGGGGCTTCGGGCTGCAGCGTGTTGCGCACCTTGAGGGGAATGCCGTTCTGCATCGCCGGCACCATTGCGGCCGGATGCAGCACCCGGCTGCCGAACGACGCCAGGTCGGCGACATCGGCGAAACTCATGCGCCGGATCGGCTTTGCCTCGTCGACCAGGCGCGGATCCGCGGTGTGCACTCCATCGACGTCCTTCCAGATCTGGATCTCGTCGGCCGCGATCGCCACACCGATCCACGCCGCGGAGTAGTCGCTGCCGTTGCGTCCGAGCGTGGTGATGTCGCCGTGCTCGTCGGCCCCGAGAAACCCGGTCACCACCGGCACGCCCTGCACCCGTTCCAGGTGCCGTCGGAAGCGGCCATCGTCCGGTAATGGCCTCGCCCGCCCGAACGAACTGTCGGTGCGCAAACCGGCCGTGAACGCGTCGACGGCGGCCGCCGGAACGCCACTGCTGCTCAGGGCCGCCGCCACCACGCGCGCGCTGAGCCGCTCGCCGTAACTCAGCATCGCGTCGACCACTTTCGGGCTGGCCACGCCGACGAGTCGCACACCGCGCGCGAGATCGCGCAGTTCGGCGAGCAGCGGGTCGAGCAGTTCCTCGTCGAGTCCGAGGTCGCGCAGGATGGCGCGGTGGCGCGCGGCGATCGCGTCGGTGTCGGCGTCGCCTTCGGCAGCAGCGTGCGCCGCCGCAGCGAGCGCATCGGTAACGCCGGCGTGCGCCGAAACGACGACCACCGGCTGGCGGTCGAGCTGGCCTCGCACCACCTCGACCACTTGCCGAACCGCCGCCGCACCTCCCACCGAGGTGCCACCGAACTTCATCACGATCACGGGCGGATCATGCAGCCCGGCGGCCTCGCCGGCCACCTCGCAGGTGGCCGGGAGACGGCAACGGTCGGCGATCGATCAGCAGATCAGGAACCGATGGTCGTGGTCAGACCCTCGGTGATCTCGAAGCAACCCGGGTTGGTCGTGCTCAACCACAGGTACTGCCAGCCGAGCTGGGCGCCACACAGCGTGACGTCGTTCGGCACGTTGAACGAGTACTGCGCACCACCGGCGACGGTGGTCGAAACACCGATCAGGTTGATCAGAGTCACCATCTCGACGTCGATCGAGCAGGTCGGGCTCAGCGGCACCGTCAGCGTGATCGGCGACGGCTGGCCGACGGCAAGGAACGCCAGCGACGACACCGGGCCACCGCGCAGGCGAACCGTCATCGGGGCGGCGACCGCCGGCGGAGCGGCACCGTTGAGGATCTCACCACCGGTCGTCGTGCCCTGCAGGATCGCGGTGCCGGGAGCGCCGCACAGACCCAGCGGGATCACGCGGAAGTTGTCGAGCAGGCCCCACTGCTCGTCCGGGCTCGAGCCCAACGAGTTGAACGGATCCTCGTAGCCGATCATCGCGAAGCCAGCAGGGGCGGTGACGACTTCGGAGAAGAACGGGTAGCCGTTGAAGTAGACGGTGACGTCGGTAGCGGTGACGTCGACGTCGACGCGCACCCAGGTGTTCGCAGCCGCTCCGTTGATGCCGCCGACCGTGTTCTGGTCGAACGCCTCGTTGAACGGGATGCTCTCACCCGGCTGCAGGTCGCCGAGGTCGGCGAGTTCGACATCGCCGTTGTTGATGTCGGCGTCTTCGGTGCTGTAGCCGTTCTCACCGCACAGCCAACCCCAGATCCCGAAGCAACCGGTGCCGCGGTTGCCGCGCACCTCGATCGGCGCAATGCCGTCGACGCCGACGCCCCAGACGAACTGCTCGGTCGAACCCGACGGCAGCGGGAACGGCACGTTGATCCAGGCGTCGAACGACAGGCGGTAGCTGCCCGAGAACGTGATCGGCGTCGCGCCCGCGAGGATGTTGAGACCGGCCTTGACACCCTGCGTGATGTTGCCCTGGCAGAGCACGCCGCGACCCGGCATGCCGCCGTCGATCGGCCGCGGCGCTTCCGGGATGGAGAACGTGGTCGCGCCGACCGTCATGTTCGAGTAGTCGACGAACGTGACGGCGGTGTCCGGCTGCTGCATGATCGTGACGTCAGCAGTCGCGGCGCTGTCGAAAGCCTCTTCGAACACCTGGGCGCGCAGCCCGGTGACGGCAATTGCAGAGGCGAAAAGAGGGAGGAGACGAGTCTTGCTGTTCATGGTGTCCTGGGGCAATGGATCATTCCTGAGCCCAGTGCGCATGCTAGCTACGCACGATGCCAATGTGCGCAAGAAACCGGGCCTTCCCACGCCTGCGCGATTCGCTGGACCGTCAGTTATTCGCCACCGGGCAGCAAGGTCACAGGCCGAACCCCGGGCGCCAATGCAACGTCATCGCGTCCTGCTCGCCGGCCAGGGCGATCCATCGCCGCATCTCATCTCCGCCGGCACAGAACGTGGCCGGCAGGATCAGGGCGTTGGTGCGATGCTGCGCGCGCAGCGCCGCGAGCACCTTGTCGAGGCTGCGCTCACCGTCGGCAGTGGCGATGCGCACTCGGTAGAAACGGCTTTGCCGCGCGAGCGGATCGTTGCGCTCGAGCTCCAACCAGGCTTCCACTTCCTCAACCGACGTGTCGGGCGGAAGTGCGATCACCGTCGTGCCGCCGAACGGCCCGGGGCACGGCGGCAACCGGCGCCGACCGCTGGTGAAGTCGTCGGCGCGCACCGACACGTCGATGGCTTCGCTGTCGGCCGCCGGCGCACCGGCCGGCAGCACCGCGATCCGTTCGCCGGCAGCACGTTCGCGGAGTGCCGCCAGCCGGGCCCACAAGCGAGCGCGAGGCGTGTTCGCGGTCGCGACGACGTGCCGCCGACCACCATCGAAGGCCCGCGGCGACAGCCCCAGCGCCGTGCGAAGCAGGTTCTCGCTCTGTCCCGAACGCACCCACGGATCCGCTTCCCGTTCGACGAAGCGGTTGCCGAGGCCGACGGAGGTGTATTCGTCGAGTTCGCTGGCCCACCACGCGCGATCCCCCTCGCTGCCGACCACCTGCAGGTCCTTCGGCGGCAACGCCCGGTCGCCGCGCAACTCGGGCAACGGCAGCGGGAAGTCCTTGATCTTGGCGTAGCGGCGCGGATCCAGTGCGACAGTGCGGCACGACAGATCGGTGTCGAGCATGGTCACGGCGGCGGCGACCGTCGCTCCCGTCCCCTCGCCGGCGACGACGACGTGCGACGGATCGACTGGCAGATTGCGCAGCACGTAGCCCCAGACGCGGTGGACCGCCTGCTGGGCCACGGCGATGTCCTTGCGGAAGGTGTCCGCCCAGAACCACCGGCCACCGTCTCCCTGATCCTCGCCGCGTTCGCGATACGGCGCCTCGAGGGACGCGATCGCAACCGCATCGCCGAACATCGCGCGACACAGATCGAGACCGTCCTGTGCCGCCAAACCATCGTCGCCGAGCCAGATCAGCAGCGGCACGCGCCGCTCGTCGTCGGCAGCCGCGGGCACGAACAGCCGGTAGCGCTGCTCGCGCGCCGTCACCACCGTGAATGCGCCTTCGTCGACGTCGTTGGCGCGCGCTTCGGCAAACACGACGAAATCCGCGCGCGGCTTGCCGTCGACCTCGCCTGCCGCCGGGTTGGCGATCGGCATGATGTCGACCGTCAGCACCTTCTTGTCCGGTTGCCGGCGCGCGAACTGCCGCACGGTGCCGTCCCAGTAGGCCGAGTGGAACCCGCCGCAGACGTGCATCACCGACCACCCCGGATGCCGGTCGAGGGCATCGGCGCACGCTTCCCCCATCGAGTTGTCCCACAAACTCTGCATGTCGAGCAGTCGCGGATCGCCGGGCTTGGTCGGGCCGCCCATCATGCCGATGTGTCCGCGCACGGCGTTGTCGACGCGTCGCCAGTATTCCGGCCCATTGGCGAACAGCCGTTTCGGCAGCAGCTCGCGCACATGTTCCGGCAGCGCCGCGAACGGCTCGTCGACCGTCGGATCGACCGCAGCCAGTGCGCGTCGCAGCGGACGGGGGAAGTTCGCCGCGACCACCGGCAGTGCGTCGCGCCGCGCACGTTCGATGAGGCGGCGATAGGCGGTCGCGTAGTTCCCCCACGGGCGGGCCTCGCGCAGGAACTGCGCCTCGTCGATGCGCCCCTGCAGGTAGTCGTCGAGCACCTTCTGCGCATCGCGCTCGAACATCTCGAGCGACAGCACGACCTGGCCGCGGCGGCGCTGCAGCAGTTCTCGGTAGATCGCCAGTTCGACCCGGTGGGTCGTCTCGCACAGGTGCGTCTCGCCGACGAAGACGGCATCGGCGGTCGCCAGGCGATCGAACAGCACGTCGAGCGGAACCCGTTCCCCGGTTCGCCCATCGCGCACCGCGACCTGGTCGACCAGCGTCGGCGCCCGCCAGCCGGGTTGTTGCCCCTGAGCCGGCTGGGCGAGCAGCGCGGCCAGACCGAGGAACATGGACCAGAACAATCGGATCACATCGCAGCGCAGCATGCGGCAAGCGTAGCGGAGCGGGACCCCGGTTTGGCCAGCCCAACTTCTTCGTTCGGGGGGGTCGGTCCCGCACCCGTGCGGCATAATCCTCTGCCATGACGCGCATCGCGGAACTAATCCACGACTGGAACCAGGACGACGGAACCCACACCCCTCCCCGCCCGCTGCAGTTCGACGACGAAACCCTCCGCGACGGCCTGCAGTCGCCGGCGGTCAGCGACCCGCCGCTCGACCTCAAGATCGACCTGATCGAGCGCATGAACAGGCTCGGCATCCACACGGCCAACGTCGGCCTGCCCGGCGCCGGCGGCCGACCGCGCGAAGACATCACCAAGATTGCGAAGCACGTCGCCGACAACCGCCTGCAAATCGGCGTCAACGTCGCCTGCCGCACCGTCGTCAGCGACATCGAGCCGGTCGTCGAGATGACCCAGCGAGCCGGCATCCCGATCGAGGTCTGCGCGTTCATCGGGTCGAGCTACATCCGCCAGTACGCCGAAGACTGGACGCTGGAACGCATGCTGAAGCACACCCGCGATGCGCTGCAGTTCGCGCGAGAGCACGACCTGCCGGTCATGTACGTGACCGAGGACACGACGCGCGCGATGCCGGACACGCTGCGGCAGCTCTACACCACTGCCATCGAACTCGGCGCCCGCCGGCTGTGTGTCTGCGACACCGTCGGACATGCGACGCCGGCCGGAGCGGCGGCGGTGGTGCGATTCGTGCGCGCGCTCGCCGACGAACACGACCCGACCATCGGCATCGACTGGCACGGCCACCGCGACCGCGACCTGGGCATCGCCAACTGCTTGGCAGCGATCGAGGCGGGCGCCGATCGCATCCACGGCACGGCCCTCGGCGTCGGCGAACGCGCCGGCAACGCGCCGATGGACCAACTGCTGGTCAACTGCAAGCTGATGGGGTGGGTCGACAACGATCTGACCTCGCTGCCGGCATACGTCGAGGCGGCGGCCAAGGCGCTCGAAGTCGGAATCCCGCACAACTACCCAGTGCTCGGCAAGGACGCCTTCGAGACCGGCACCGGCGTGCACGCAGCTGCCGTGATCAAGGCGTTCCGCAAGGGGGACACCGAGCTCGCCGACTCGGTCTATTCGGGGGTTCCGGCGCACATGGTCGGGCTCGAGCAGAAGATCGCGGTGGGGCCGATGGCCGGCCGGTCGAACGCGACGTTCGTGCTGGAGCGCCTTGGCATCGAGCCTACCGAGGAACGCGTGCAGCGGGTGCTCGCGGCGGGCAAGAGCAGCAAACGCCTACTGACCGACGACGAAGTGCGCGCGGCCGCGGGCGCCTGACCGAGCCCGCCATCGCCGGGTCAAGTTGTCGCCGCGAGGCGTCGATTGTTCTCGGAAGAGAACATGAGCGACATCCTGGACCAGAGCGTGTTGGAAGAGCTGCTGTCGTACGCCGACGACGGCGACCCGGAACTGCTCACCGACCTGATCCAGATGTTCCTCGACGACGGCCCGTCGAAGGTGCAGGCCGTGCTCGACGGCATCGCCAGCGGCGATTTCGAGAAGGCCGAGCGGGCGGCCCATTCCCTGAAGGGCTCGTCGGGCAACCTCGGCGCGCGCCACGTGCAGGAGATCTGCGAGCAACTGCAGCACTCGACCCGCAACCACGAGCTGGGCCGCTCCCGCGAACTGGCCCCGCGGCTGGCGCAGGACTACGCAGCCGCCGAAGCCGCGCTCAAGCAGGTTCTCGCGCGCTACCGCGACTGACGGACCGACCGCCTCAACCGTTCGCGGAGGCGCGCCGCGCGATCGCGGGCTCGGGCCGCGGGAGCACGACCTCCTTGACGTCGACCGACCCCGGCTCCTCGGCCACGTGCACGTTGATCATCGCGTGCCGCGACTGCTCGGGCTCCCAATCGGCCGCCTGCCCGCGGTAGATGCACCGGTGGCACTTGTGGAAGTTGCCCTTCTGCCGCGCGAGGCAGACGTCGGCGCCGATCCGGTGGGTGATCAGGGGCGAAGCGGCTTCGACGGAGGGGCAGAGTCGCATGCGTTGCTCGGGGTGTAACGGGCCGCACCACCTCGTTCGGCGGCGGCGCAGCGGGAAGAGTAGACCCGGCGGCTGCCGCGTCAACGTCGGGATGGCCCGCAGATACTCCGCCAGAGCTCCGAACAGCGCTCGACGGCAACCGGCGCGCAGTGGCTATGGCGCGACAGCTCGAAGCAGATCGGGCCTCGGTACTCATTGTCCTGCAACGACTTGAGAACACCGACAAAATCCACCTCGCCGTCGCCCGGAAGCAGGTGTTGGTGCACCCCACGGCGGTGGTCCTCCAGGTGCACCTGCGACAAGAACGGCACGACCCGGCCGACCAACTCGACGGGGTCACCCTCCCACTCCGCGTAAAGGTGTCCTATGTCTAGAGTTAGCGAAGGCGCACCGGCGCCGAGCCGCGCCCGAAGCCGCGACCAGTCGGCCAGCGTCGCGACCTTCATGCCGGGTTCCGGCTCGAGCGATGGCACCAGACCTTCGTCTCGGATTGCCGAGCAGGTTCGGCGCACGCCCTCGTCGAGCCAATCCTCGCTGTCCGGACCGGGCGCCCGATCGACGCCGGCCCAGAACGACACGACCTCGGCCCCGAGTCGCCGCCCCATCGCCGCGGCCCGCCGGTAGAACGCCAAGCGCCGGTCGCGGGCGGCCGGGTCCCGGGTCATCAACGTCGGCTCGTGCTTGTGGCGCGGATCGAGCAGAAAGCGCGCACCGGTCTCGATCACCGGCCGCAGACCGAGTTCGCGCAGGCGCGCGGCAGTGCGGTCGAGGTCGTCGTCGGAGGTGCGGTCAGGGTCGAGGTGGCAGGTGTCGGGCGTGATCGCCACCGCGCGATACCCGTGCGCCGCCAACAACTCGAGCGCCGCATCGAGGCGGTGGTTCTGCAGGCTGTTGGTGTGGTAGCCGAGCAGCATCGCCGGCCGTCAACGGGTGCCGCCGCCCATGCGCACGCGCTTCTCGAGCTTGCTGATCTCGCCGTAGAACCGCCCCAGCGCGACGTATTCGGCCGTCTGGGTCCACTCCCCCATGTCGGCCTCTTCCTGCCAGGTGGCCGGCCCATCCAGGAACGCCTTGACCTCGTCGATCTTGGCCTTGGCCGCCGAGTTCTTCGCCCGCGCGCCTTCGTTGTCACCGCGGTTGCGCAACTTGGTCGCCTCGTTGTTCAGCAACTTGGCTTCCTGCAGCATCGTCGCCGCCCGGTTGAGCATGTCGCGGGTCAACGGCGGCGCCGGTCGCCCCGGCGCGCGGCCTGCGCTGCCCGAGCCGACCGCCACACGAGTCGCCGGCACGTGCGGTTTGGCCGCCGGCGGTCGCCGCGCAGGCTCGGCGCCGGTGTCACGCGTCTTGTCCTCGCGATCGCTCGCGATCAGCAAGACCACCACCGCGAGCACCCCCACGCCGCCGAGGATCATCGGCATCTGGTTGTTGGAGGACGAACGGGACGAAGCGCGGGACGAACGGCGGCTGGACGCGCGGCGGCGCGGAGGGGTTCGGGAAGCCATGGGGCGAAACGTTCTATCCGATCCCGCCGAGTGCCCCTACCCCCGCCCGCGCCGCAGCACCGCGAAGTAGCCGCCGTCGTGCTCGCGCACGCGGGGCAGCGTCAGGCGCGCCTCGATCTGCTCCAGGCCCGGATGTGCTTCGAGCGCCGCCGCCACCACCGCCTCGTTCTCGTCGGCGTCGATCGAACAGGTCGAATAGACCGTGTATCCGCCGGGCCGCGTCAACCGGATCGCCCGCTCCAGCAGTTCGTGCTGCACCCGCGGCAGCTCCGTGAACGTCGCCTCGGTCAGCCGGCGGCGCACCTCGACGCGGCGACCGAGCACACCGGTGTTCGAGCACGGCACGTCGGCGAGCACGCAGTCGGCGTTCGGCAACTCCCCCGGCTCGGAGACCACCTCGACGACGCCTGCAAGTCCCAGCCGCTCGGCGTTGGCGACGATCAACGGCCGCCGCTTTGCATCGACGTCGTGGGCGAACACCCGCCCGTCCGGCTGCACCCGCTCCGCGAGCCAGGTCGTCTTTGTGCCGGGCGCCGCGCACAAGTCGACGACGCGGTCTCCCGGCCCGCAGGGCACCGCCTCGACGGCGGCCAGCGAGGTAGGATCCTGCACGACGAACCGCCCCTCGTGGAACGCCGCGGTATCGAACGGCGACCCGCCGCCGCACCAGCGCAGCAGGCGCTGGTGTTCTGCGTCCTCGACTTCGACCCCGAGGGCGGCGAGTTCCGCGCGCAACGTCGCGCGCTCGCTCCCATCACCGACGCGCAGGAAGATGTCCGGCTCCCGGCTCGCCGCTTCCCCGATCGCGCGCAGGCCGCGAACCCCGTGCTGACGGGCAAAGCGCCGGGCCAGCCAATCGGGCAGAGAGTGCAGGATCGCGATCCGTTCCACTTCCGCCGCCGGCAGCGGCCGCGGCAGCCGCAGCGACCGATCGCCGGCCAGCGCCAACT